>JBFJYB010000070.1:0-9453 GCA_041622835.1 Acidimicrobiales bacterium
CGAGGCACTGCTCGCCCACGTCGAGCCCGCCGCCGTGTACCGCATGCCGGTCGGCGCCGGCGATCTCGGCGCCGCAGCCGCCGACTACGAGGAGGCGCTTCGGAGCGCGACCGGCGGCTCGGGCCTCGATCTCGTCCAGCTCGGTCTGGGCGACGACGGCCACACCGCGTCGCTGGTTCCCGGCGACCCGGTGCTGGACGAGCTGGTGCGACTGGTGGCGCCCACCGGGGAGTACCGGGGCCGTCGGCGTCTCACCCTGACGAGGGCCGCCATCGATCCGGCCGGACGCGTGCTGTGGGTCATCTCCGGAGCCGACAAGGCCACGGCGCTGATGCGCCTGCTCGCCGGCGACGGCACGATCCCGGCCGCCCTCGTCTCGCAGGAGCGGGCCCTGGTCCTGGCCGACCGCTCCGCCGTCTCCCCCTGACCCAACCCATGGCTCGAGGCTTGGGAGTCGGGCGGGCGGACGTGTCAGAGTTGAGCGCGCCATGATCACCAAGCTGCTCGTCGCCAACCGGGGTGAGATCGCCATCCGCGCCTTCCGGGCCGCCTACGAGCTCGGGATCGAGACGGTGGCGGTCTACACATGGGAGGACCGGCGGTCGGTCCACCGCCTGAAAGCCGACGAGTCGTACCAGATCGGCGAGCAGGGCCACCCGCTGCGCGCCTACCTCGACCCGGCCGCCATGGTGGCGGCGGCGGTCGCCGCCGACGCCGACGCGATCTACCCCGGCTACGGCTTCCTGTCCGAGAACCCGAAGCTGGCCAGCGCCTGCGCCGCCGCCGGCCTGACCTTCGTGGGGCCGAGCCCCCGGGCCCTGGCCATCTGCGGGTCGAAGCTGCGGGCCCGCGAGGCCGCAGCGGCGGCCGGGCTCCCCGTGCTGCGGCAGTCCGAGCCGATCGACGACCCGGCCGCGGCGAGCGATCTGCTCGACGGCTTCGACTTCCCCCTCTTCGTGAAGGCGGCCGCCGGCGGCGGGGGCCGGGGGCTGCGACTGGTCGAGGAGCCGGGGCAGCTGGTCGGCGCGGTCGAGTCGGCCGTGCGCGAGGCCGAGAGCGCCTTCGGCGACCCGACCGTGTTCCTCGAGGAGGCCGTCGCCGATCCGCGCCACGTCGAGATCCAGCTCCTCGGCGACTCCACCGGCGAGGTCGTCCATCTCTTCGAGCGCGACTGCTCGGTGCAACGGCGCCACCAGAAGGTGGTGGAGATGGCCCCCGCCCCCAGCCTCGACCGCGACGTCCGCGACCGCATGTGCGCCGACGCCGTCGCGTTCGGGCGCTCGATCGACTACGAGAACGCCGGGACCGTCGAGTTCCTCCTGGATGCCGAGGGCAGCTACCGGTTCATCGAGATGAACCCGCGGATCCAGGTCGAGCACACGGTCACCGAGGAGACCACCGACATCGACCTCGTCCAGTCGCAGCTGCGCATCGCGGGCGGCGCCACGCTGGCCGACCTCGGGCTGCACCAGGACGCCATCGAGCAACGGGGGGTGGCACTCCAGTGCCGGGTCACCACCGAGGACCCGGGCAACGACTTCCGCCCCGACACCGGCCGCATCGTCGCGTGGCGCCAGCCGGGCGGGGCCGGCGTGCGGCTCGACGGCGGCGGCGGGTACGCCGGCGCCGAGATCTCGCCGTTCTTCGACTCGCTGCTGGGCAAGGTCACCTGCCGGGGCCGCACCTTCGACGACGCGGTCATGCGGGCGAGACGAGCGCTGGCGGAGTTCCGCGTGCGGGGGGTGGCCACCAACATCCCGTTCCTCCAGGGCCTGCTGTCGCACCCGGAGTTCCTGGCCGGCGCGGTGACCACCTCGTTCATCGACCGTCACCCCGACCTGCTGCGCCTGGCCGGCGGGGCCGACCGGGCCACCCGGCTGCTGCGCTTCCTCGGCGACGTCACGGTGAACCGGCCGCACGGCCAGACCGCGATCGCCCACGACGCCCAGGTCAAGCTGCCCGAGCTCGGCGCCGGGCCGCCCGCGCCAGGGTCGAAGCAGCGCCTCGACGAGCTGGGCGCCGAGGGCTTCGCTCGCTGGCTGCGCGACTCGACCCCGGTGGCGGTCACCGACACGACCCTGCGGGACGCCCACCAGTCGATCCTCGCGACGCGGATGCGCACCTTCGACATGGTCGACGGGGCCGCCGCCCTCGCCCGCTTCGCGCCCGAGCTGTTGAGCCTCGAGTGCTGGGGCGGGGCGACCTACGACGTCGCCCTGCGCTTCCTGCACGAGGACCCGTGGCAGCGGCTCGAGCAGATCCGCGCCGCCGCGCCGAGCCTCTGCCTCCAGATGCTGATACGTGGGCGGAACACCGTCGGCTACGCGCCGTACCCCGAGGTGGTGTGCCGGACCTTCGTGGCCGAGGCCCATGCCGCCGGCATCGACATCTTCCGGATCTTCGACGCCCTCAACGACGTCGACCAGATGCGGCCGGCCATCGAGGCGACGCTGGAGGTCGGCGCGGTCGCCGAGGGCGCGCTCTGCTACACGAGCGACCTCTGCAACCCCGACGAGACCGTCTACACCCTCGACTACTACATGGCGATCGCCCGCCAGCTCGTCGACGCCGGGGTCCACGTGCTGTGCATCAAGGACATGGCCGGGCTGCTGCGGGCCCCGGCGGCCCGGACCCTGGTGGGTGCGCTGCGGGCCGAGTTCGACCAGCCGGTCCACCTCCACACCCACGACACCGCCGGCGGCCAGCTGGCGACCTACCTGGCGGCCGTCGATGCCGGGGTCGACGCCATCGACGGCGCAGCAGCCCCGCTCTCGGGCATGACGAGCCAGCCGTCGCTGGCCGCCATCGTGGCCGCCACCGACCACGCCGAGCGCACCACCGGTCTGTCGCTCGAGCAGCTCGGCCGGCTGGAGCCCTACTGGGAGGCCGTCCGCCGGCTCTACGCGCCGTTCGAGGCCGGCCTGGCCGCGCCGACCGGCACCGTCTACCGCCACGAGATCCCCGGCGGCCAGCTCTCGAACCTCCGCCAGCAGGCCATCGCGCTGGGCCTGGGCGATCGATGGGAGGAGGTCGAGCGCCTCTACGCCGAGTCCAACCGCATCCTGGGCAACCCGGTCAAGGTCACGCCCAGCTCGAAGGTGGTCGGCGACCTCGCGCTCCAGCTGGTCGGCACCGGGGTCACGCCCGAGCAGCTCGAGGCCGACCCGGTGGCGGTCGACCTGCCCGACAGCGTGATCGGCTACCTCCACGGGGAGCTGGGCACGCCGGCCGGCGGCTTCCCCGAGCCGTTCCGCTCGCGGGCGCTCATGGGCCGCCGGCCCCGGGCCGAGCCGGCCGAGCTGACGCCCGGCGACCGCGAGGGACTCGACGGCGACCAGCGACGCGCCACGTTGAACCGGCTCCTGTTCCCGGGTCCGGCCGAGGCCCAGGTCGAGCACCACGAGCTCTACGGCGACGTGGCGGTCCTCCCGACGCGCCTGTTCCTCTACGGGCTCGAGCCCGGTGACCGCGAGGACGAGGTGCGGATCGATCGGGGCGTGCGGCTCCTCGTCGGGCTCGAGGCCATCGGCGAACCCGACCAGCGGGGGGTGCGGACCGTGCTGTTCCGCCTGAACGGCCAGCTCCGTCCGATCGACGTGCGCGACCGGTCGGTCGAGTCGGACCAGGTCGAGGCCGAGCGGGCCGATCCCGGCGTTCCCGGCCACGTCGCGGCCCCGTTCAACGGCGTGGTCACCCTCCAGGTCGAGGCCGGCAGCCAGGTGGAGGTCGGCCAGGCCGTGGCGGTCATCGAGGCCATGAAGATGGAGTCGGTGATCGGCTCGCCGGTGGCCGGCACCGTCGAGCGGGTGGCCGTGAGCCGGGTGGCGGCGGTCGAGTCGGGCGACCTGCTGGCGGTGGTGACCCCGGCCGGGTGAGGGGATCGCGCCGGTCGGCGCTCAGCGCAGTCGCGGCTCGATGCGCTCGCCCGACGCGAACCGCTCGCTACCGGCCGCGATCTCGTCCGGGTCCATGCCGTTGGCGAGGAGCGCCGGCGCCATCGACAACGCCTGCTCGCGCGACAGGTCGTTGGCGGCCCAGATGGCCCGCAAGGTGGTCTGCACCGCCAACGGCGGCTGCGAAGCGACGATCGACGCGAAGCGCGCCGCGGCGTCGTGCAGCTCGGCCGCCGGCACCACCTCGCTGACGAGGCCGATCCGCTCGGCGGTGGTGGCGGTCATGCGCTCGTGGTTGCCGGCCAGCGACATGCGCAACACCTCGCCGAGCGGCATCCGCTGGAGCATCTGCATCGGCTCGTAGACCGCGGCCATGCCGTAGGTGACGTGGGGGTCGAAGAACGTGGCGTGGTCGGCCGCGATGATCACGTCGACCTCCGACAGCATGTAGAAGGCCCCGCCGCACGCCATGCCGTTCACTGCGGCGATGACCGGCTTCCAGAGCCCGGCCTGCTTCGGTCCGAGGTCGGCACCCGGATCGTCGTACATGAACGGGTTGGACGTGCCGAACACACCGCCGCGCTCGGCAGACGCGTCGGCGGCCGAGAAGGGCTCGCGGCGATCGATGCCGACGCAGAAGGCGGTGTCGCCGGCTCCGGTCAGCACCGCCACGTGCACGTCGTCGTTGTGCCGCAGCTGACGCCATACCGAGCCCAGCTCGTGCTGCATGGTCCGGTCGAAGGCGTTGTGCACCTCGGGGCGGTCGAGGGTGATCCAGGCGACGTGGTCGCGCTCCTCGTACCCGAGGGTCTCGTAGGACGCCATGGCCCGTGTCTAGCCGATCACCCGCACCGGATCGCGTCCGTCCCAATCGAGGGCGGCCGCCGCGACCATGGCGTAGAAGTCGCGCAGGCTCGCCACGTGGCCCGGGTAGAGCTCGAGCAGGTGGCCGTGGCTCGTCCACAGGTCGACGAAGGCGAACGGCGTGGTACCCGCGGTCGCGGTCATGACGGTGTCGTGGCCGGCGCGGTTCAACTCGGTCAGGGCGGCGTCGAGGTCGTCGACGAAGCAGGCGAGATGATGCAGGCCGGCGTCGCCGGGCCCGTAGCGCTCGCGCACCGCCGACGGCGCCGCGCCGTGGTCCTGCACCAGCTCCACCATCAGCGAGCCCCACTGGCCGTACGCGGAGGTGTGGTCGAAGGTCGCGGGTTCACCGCGGTAGACCACGTCGGTCAGCGGAATGTGGCGGCGCACGAAGAACGGACCTGCACCCCAGCGATCGGCCCACGCCGCGGCGGCCGTCTCGGCGTCGGGAACCGCGTAGGCCACCTGCACCGGCGGCCCGATGCCGGCCGGCAGGTCAGATCGGATCAATAGGGCCCAGTCAGTACGGCATGGTCCCGCCGTCGACGGGGAACATGCACCCGGTGATGTTGCGGGCCGCGTCCGACGCCAACAGCACCGCCACTGCGGCCACCTCCTCGACGGTGTTGGGCCGCTTGATGGCGGCCTCCTGGGCGAACATCTCGATCAGCGAGTCGTACCCGTCGAGCCCCATCGCCACCGCCGAGTCGGGCCCGGTCTCTCGCACGATGTCGGTCTCGATCAGCCCGGGCAGGATCGAGTTCACCGTGATGCCCAGGGTGCCGACCTCCTGGGCCGCCGCCTTCACCAGCCCGTTCACCGCGTGCTTGGTGGCGGCATAGCCGGGGATTCCCGGCTTGCCCAGCTTGCCCTCGACCGAGGAGGTCACCATGATCCGTCCGGACTCGCGGGGGATCATGTGCTGGAGCGCCCGGCGCATGCCCCAGAACACGTGGTTGAGGTTCCAGTCGATCTCGAGCTTCCACTCCTCGTCGGTCATCTCGGCCACCGGGGCGGTCATCTGCACCCCGCCCGAGTTGAGACAGCAGATGTCGAGCTGGCCGTACCGGTCGATCGTGAAGTCGACGAGCCCCTCGACCGCGTCCTGGGTCGACGCGTCGCCCGCGTAGAAGGCGGCGTCGTCGCCGGCGTCCATCTCGGCCAGGCACTGCTGGCCCTTCTGCTCGTCGCGTCCGTTGACGACGACCTTGGCCCCCTCGGCGAGGAACGCGTCGGCCATGGCCCGTCCGATGCTGCGCGTCCCTCCCGTGATGCAGGCGACCTTGCCTTCGAGCTTGCCCATCGGATCCTCCCGGCCTAGTAGGGCGACGTGCCGCCGTCGATCGAGATGAGCGAGCCGGTTATCCCGGCCCCGGCGTCGCTGGCGAGCAGGGCGGCGACGATGCCCACGTCCTCGACCTCGTTGAGGCGCTTGATGGCGGCCTCCTGGGCGAAGACGTCGAGCAGGCCCTGATAGGTGAGGCCCATGGCCTCGGCCGCGCCCGGGCCCTCGCTGCGCATCACGTCGGTCTCGATGGCGCCGGGGCACAGGGCGTTGACGGTGATGCCCAGGGTGCCGACCTCGACCGCACAGCTCTTGGTCAGCCCGTTGATGGCGTGCTTGGCCGCCACGTAGTGCGAGACCGCCGGCTTGCCCATCTTGCCCTCGACCGAGCTGATGTTGATGATCCGCCCCCACTGCTGGGGGATCATGTGCCCCAGCGCCTTCCTCGTGCACCAGAACGTGTGCCAGAAGTTCCAGACCAGCGCGTCCTGCATGGCCTCGTCGGTCATCTCGGCGACCGGGGCGGCGCCGGTCGAGCCGCCGGCGTTGTTGACGAGGACGTCGATGCGGCCGTAGTGCTCGACGGTGCCGTCGACGAGGGCCTCGCAGTCCTCTCGCTGCTTCATGTCCCCGGCGATGAAGTGGGCCCGGTCACCGGCGTCCATCTCGGCCAGCGCCTGGGCGCCCTTCTCCTCGCTGCGGCCGTTCACCACGACCTGCGCCCCCTCGGCGAGGAAGGCCTCGGCGCAGGCCCGGCCGATGCCCCTGGTGCCGCCGGTGATGGCCGCTACCCGACCGTCAAGTTCGCCCATCTGGATCTCCCATGCGGTGCCCCCGGCTCGTACGGTGTCCGACACTAACCGGGCGCCCGATTTCGGAGCCAGCCCTCGGGTCGGTGGTCACCGACGGCTCGGGGCGCGGCACTAGGTTGGGCGCGTGACCCGGATCGGCGTGCCCTGGCGGACGGCTCTCGTCGGGGCGACGGTCCTCGCCCTGACGGCGGCGGCCTGTTCCGGCGGCACGGCGATCACCGTCGTCCGCGAGGACCAGGCGAGCGTCGTCGGGTCGAACGACGACGACCTGTGCGAGCTGGCTCGGGCGGTCGAGGCTGCGGCCGACGAGTACCGCATCGGCCCCCGCGGCGACCTCGAGGGTTCACCCGACCGCTACCTCGCCGCGTTCGACGAGCTGGCCGACGCCGCGCCGCCCGAGCTCGGCGAGGACGTGGCCATCGTCTCGGGCTACACGGCCGCGACGCTCGCCATCTTCGCCGAGATCGACGTCGACGGCGGCGGCGAGGAGACCGGGCGGCTGTTCGAGGCGACGGCGGCCCTCGACGCCGAGTACGGCGACGTCGGGCCGTCGGTCGACCGGGTCGAGAAGTACTTCGGCCAGGAGTGCGGCGTCGACCTGGGGCTCTCCGGCACCTCCGGGCCCGACCCGCGGATCGAGCTGGCCGAGCCCGAGCCGGTCGACGACGTCGACCTCGGCCTGTCCGACATCGCCGGTTCCGGTGACACCGAGCTGGGTGCAGGGGTCGACTCGAACCCCCACACCTTCGGCGACGACGAGGAGCTGGACTCGCTGTGGACCAGGTGCGCCGACGGCAACCTCGACGCCTGCGACGACCTCTACTTCCGGTCGCCGTTCGGCAGCGAGTACGAGCGCTTCGGCTCCTCCTGCGGCAGCCGGGTCGACGAGCCGACCTTCGGCGGGTGCCTGGTCGAGCTGGGCGACGCCGACGAGCCGATCTTCGACCCGCCCGAGGGCGCGCCCGAGGCGTTCGGCGACAACTCCGGCTTCGACGTGTTGTGGGTCGCCTGCGAGGACGAGGTCTACGACGCCTGTGACGACCTCTACCTCAGCGCGCCGATCGACACCGGGTACGAGGCGTTCGGCTCGACCTGCGGGGGCCGGACCGACGAGCTGGTCGGCGGGTGCGCGGCCGAGTTCGGAGCCGACGAGGGCGGCGACTTCGACGCCGAGGCGTTCGGCGACGACCCCGGCAACGACGCCCTGTACGTCGCCTGCGACGACGGCGACCTGAACGCCTGCGACGTGCTCTTCTTCAACTCGGCGCTCGGGTCCGAGTACGAGCTGCTCGCGTCGAGCTGCGGGGGTCGTCGCGACTCGGGCTTCGACGTGAGCTGCGCCGAGAGCTTCTGACCCGATGCGGCACCTCGACGGCGTCCGGCCGACATGACCATGCCGCTGCTGTCGCTGGCGGCCGGCGTGCTGCCCGAGGTCGGTCCCGTCGACGTGGTCCGGGCCGCGGGCACGGCCGGATTCGGCGGAGCCGGCATCTGGTTCGACGCCGGCACGTGGACCGACCGCACGTCGCAGGAGGTCGCGGCCGCCCTCGACGACACCGGCCTCGTCGCCCTCGACGTCGAGGCCCTCTTCGTCACCCCCGACGGCGACAACGGTGACCGGCTGGTCGACGCGGCCGCCGCCATCGGTGCGGCGAACGTCCTCGCCATCAGCCGCGGCGTCGAACCAGGACCCTTCGCCGAGCGGCTGGCCGAGCTGTGCCGCCGGGCCCAGCCGGCCGGGATCTCGGTCTGCCTCGAGTTCACGAGGCTGTTCACGATCGCCGACCTGGCGACCGCCGTCGCCGTGGTCGACGCCACGGGCGAGCCCAACGCCAAGATCCTCGTCGACAACCTCCACCTGGCCCGGTGCGGGTTGGCGGCCGCCGACGTCGCCGCGCGTCCGGCCGAGCTGTTCCCGTACGTGCAGCTCTGCGACGCCCCGGCGGTGCTCGACGACGACTCGCCCAGGGCCCTCTACGTCGAGGCGGTCGACGGCCGCTGCAACCTCGGCGAGGGCGGCTTGCCGGTGCTCGACGTGTACCGCGCCCTCGCCCCCGCCACGCCGGTCAGCCTCGAGATCCGGTCGAAGGCGCTACGTGACCGCTACCCAGACCCCGTCGAACGAGCCCGTTCGGTGCTCGTCGCCGCCCAGGAGGTGCTCACCGATGCCTGATCCGCTGCAGCGGCTGCTCGATCGCCAGGAGATCGTCGACCAGATGCACGGCTACTGCCGCTGGGTCGACGTCAACCGGCCAGAGGAGCAGGTGAAGATGTTCGTCGAGGACTGCGTGACCCGGTACGGGGCCGGCACCGACATCGTCGGCCGCGACGCGCTGCTCGAGATGCTGCACGCCGCCCTGGCGCGGTACTCGGCGACCCACCACCACGTGTCGAACATCGAGATCGACTTCACCGGCGACGACACCGCCGACGCGGTGAGCTACGTCTACGCCTGGCACCGCCCGGTCGACGAGACCCAGCCCGACTTCATCCTCCACGCGCGCTACGTCGACACGTGGCGGCGCACCGCCGACGGCTGGCGTTGCGTGACCCGGTTCCTGGAGACGGCCGGCACGATCCCGCCCCGTGACGGCATGCC
>JBFJYB010000071.1:0-9407 GCA_041622835.1 Acidimicrobiales bacterium
CGATGCGCGGCTCGCTGTCGTCGACGCCGATGTCGACGTAGGCGAGCCTCGCGACCGGCACGCCGACCTGGCGACCCTTCCTGTCGGTGAGCCACAGGATCCCGTCGCCGTTGGCCAGCGCGGCCTCGACGTCGCTGCGGACGGCGGCGCCGTCGGTGTCCTCGGCCAGCTCGAGGTCGAGCTCCTTGGGGGTGTCGGTCACACCGATGCGAACGTGCATGGGGTCCTCTCCTAGATCACCTTGAGTTCGGGATGATGGATCCGGGTCGGGGCCAGCTGCACCTCGATGATCTCGGCCATGGCCGCGAACACCCGGCCCGCCTCGCCGTCGGGATCGGTGGCCACGATCGGCCGGCCGGCGTCGGCGCCTCGCCGGAGCTCCTCGACCAGCGGTACCTGGCCGATCAGCGGGACCTCGAGCCGATCGGCCAGCTCCTGGCCGCCGCCGGCTCCGAAGAGCTCGTAGCGCGTGCCGTCGTCACCGACGAAGAACGACATGTTCTCGATGACCGCCTTGACCTCGAGGTTGACCTTGTGGGCCATGAACGCGGCCCGCTGCGCGACCCGCTGGGCGGCGGGCTGGGGCGTCGTGACCACGTACACCTCGCCGCGGGGCAGGAACTGGGCCAGCGAGATGGAGATGTCGCCGGTGCCGGGGGGCAGGTCGACCACCAAGAAGTCGGGGTCGTCCCAGAACACGTCGGTGAGGAACTGCTCGAGCGCCTTGTGCAGCATCGGACCGCGCCAGATCACCGGCTGGTCCTCCTGGGCGAAGAAGCCCATCGAGATGCAGCGAACACCGTTGGCCTCGGGCGGCACCAGCATCTCGTCGATGACGACCGGCGGACGGTCGATGCCGAGCATCCTCGGCACCGAGAACCCCCAGACGTCGGCGTCGACGATGGCCACCCGTTTGTCCCGGTTGGCCAGCGCCACGGCGAGATTGGTGGTCACCGACGACTTCCCGACCCCGCCCTTGCCCGACGCCACCAGCAGCACGCGGGTCTTCGACGCCGGGTCGGCGAAGGGGATGGCACGGCCCTCGGCATGCCCGTGGGCCGGCTGGCTGCCGGCAGTGGCCGCCGGGTCGCCGTGCAGGCGCTGCCGCAGCGCGGCCCGCTCCTCGTCGGTCATCACGGTGAACTCGACCCGGGCGTCGGTGGCGCCGTCGAGGGCTACGACCGCGTCTCGCACCCGGTGGTCGATCTCGGCCTTCAGCGGACACCCCTCGATGGTCAGCGCGACGAGGACCGTGACGTCGGATCCGTCGATCGTGATCGAGCGCACCATGTCCAGATCGACGATGCTGCGATGCAGCTCCGGATCCTGGACCGGTCGGAGCGCCTCGAGAACGTCGTCGTGGCTCAGAGCCATCGTGGAAGGGCCATCGTGGAGGGGCTCCTGATGATGGGGGGCGAGGCCGCCGCCGGGGCGGCCTCGATGCGGTAGGTAGACTACCGACGTGGACCAGCCGCCACTCACCCCCACCGAGTTCTCGTCGGCCGTCACGGCAATCACGTCGGCGTTCGGAGACCCGACCCGCCGCGACATCTACCTGTACGCCCTCGAGCACCGCGACGGCATGACCGCGACCGAGGTCGGGGAGGAGTTCGACCTCCACACCAACGTGGCCCGGCACCATCTCGACAAGCTGGCCGGCGGGGGGTACCTCGAGGTCACCGTCGAGCGGGGCAAGGGCGCCGGCCGGCCGTCGAAGCACTACCGGCCGAGCGAAGCCGGCGCGTCCATCCAGCTCCCGGTCCGCCACCACGACGTGCTGGTGTCACTGCTCGGCCGGGCGCTGGCGATGCTGAGCCCGGACCAGGCCGAGGCGCTGGCCGAGGAGGTCGGCACCGAGTACGGGCGGGCCATGGCCGCCTCGCTGGGTGACGCGGCCGCCACCCAGCGGTCGTTCCGCTCGGCCCTGCACATCGTCGCCGACGCCCTCACCGCCAACGGGTTCGCCGCCCACGCCGAGAACGACGGCGACGGCCTCCGCATCGTGTCGGAACACTGCCCGTTCGGCGGCGCAGCCATCGAGCACCCGGTGATCTGCGCCGTCGATCGGGGCATGGTCAAGGGGATGCTGGGCACCCTCTACGGCGACACCAGCACCGACACCGCCTCGTCGCTCCCTCAGGGAGACGACGTCTGCGTCACCACCGCCGTCGACCTCTGAGCGACCCGGGCCGGGTCAGTCGGCGACGCGGTCCTTGAGACCCTTGGCTGCCTTGAAGGTCGGGTACTTCTTCGCCGCGATCTGGATCGTCTCGCCCGTGGCCGGGTTCCGGCCGGCGCGTGCGCCCCGGCGCTTGGTCCCGAAGGTGCCGAAGCCGTAGACGGAGACCTCGCGATCCGCGTCGAGCTCGACCGCGATGATGCCGTGGCCCGGCTTCGTCGAGAAGATGGCGTCGACGACCTCCTCGGCCTTGGCCTTCGGGATGTCGGTCTTTCTGGCGAGCTTGTCGGCGAGCTCAGACTTGTTCATGTGGTTTGCTCCCTCTGATTTCTGTCCGCCGGTACGTTATCGGGCGCCAAACCCAGTGAGTGGGACACTCGCTCGCGATGCCACTCTGCGTGACCCCACGCCGCGGCCAGCGCCCACGCCCGCTTCATCCACATGTGGAGGTCGTACTCGACGGTGTAGCCGATCGCTCCGTGGCACTGGAGCGCGGTGCGGGCCGCGGTCCGCGCCGCGTCCGACGCGGTCGCCTTGGCCATCGACACGTCGCGTGACCGGTCCGGCGTGTCGTTGGCCACCGCCCACGCGGCTGCGTACACGAGGGGTGCGGCGAACTCCACCTCGAGCAGGGCATTCGCCAGGTGGTGCTTGACGGCCTGGTAGCTGCCGACCGGCTTCCCGAACTGCTCGCGCTCGCCCACGTACCCGACGGTGAGGTCGATCATGGCCCGGCCCAGGCCGACGAGCTGGGCCGCCGTGCCGAGCGCGCCCCGGTCGAACGCCAGCGCGACGGCGCTGGTGGCGGCGTCGCCGCTCACCAACCGAGAGTCGGGGCCCGGGCTCCACTCGACGGCGGCCAGCCGGCGGGTGCCGTCGACCGACCGGACCGGGGTGACCGAGAAGCGGTCGACGGTGACGAGGTGCAGCTCGCCACCGTGCTGGAGGATCAGCGCGTCGGCACGGTCGACGCCCAGCACGTGGGTCGCACCGTCGAGGCCGACGCCGACGAACCGGTCGCCGCTCGCCGCCGCCTCCAGCAACCCGTGGGGCCCGCCGACGTCCCGCAGCGCCGGGACGGCGACGGCCGAGTGCTCGACGAGGGGATCGGGCAGCGCGGCCCGGCCCGTCTCCTCGAGCAGCAGCACGAGGTCGACCTCGTCCATCCCGAGCCCGCCGGCCGACTCCGGGGCGAGGAGCCCGACCACCCCCATGTCGGCGAGCGGTGCCCACACCGGCGACGGGCTGCCGTCCGGGTCGTCCCATGCGGCCCGCACCACCGACGGTGGGCAGCGGTCGGCGAGGAGGTCGCGCACGGTCGATCGGAACAGCTCCTGGTCGTCGGAGAAGGTGAAGTCCACGGCCCGCCTCAGCGCCTGGGGAGCCCCAGCATCCGCTCGGCCACGACGTTGCGCTGGATCTCGTTGGTGCCGGCGTAGATCGGGCCGGCCAGCGCGAACTCGTAGCCGTCGAGCCAGGCGCCGGCGTCGACCGCCGTCGGGTCACCCTCCCCGATCTCGGCCCGGTCACCCAGGAGGGCGAGGGCGGTCTCGTGGATGGCGACGTCCAGCTCGGACCAGAAGATCTTGTTCAGGCTGGCCTCGGCGCCGATCGTGGCCCCACCGACCAGCCGGCCGGCGGTCTGCCACGTGTACTGCCGGTACGCCTGGGCCCCGATCCAGGCCCGCACGACCGCATCCCGCCGCACGGCGTGGTCCGCGCCCGCTGCCTGGTCTGCCTCGCGCCGGTAGAGGTCGACCAGGCGGTCGGCAGCGGCGGTGAACCGGCCCGGCGCCCGCAGGTTCAGCCCCCGCTCGCTGCTGGCCGTCCGCATGGCCACCCCCCACCCGTCGTTCTCGTCACCGAGGAGGTTCGACTCGTGGACCCGCGCCCCCTCGAAGAACAGCTCGGCGAAGGCCGGGTCGCCGTCGAGCCGCGACACCTCGCGGACGGTGAGGCCCTCGGTGTCCCGCGGGACCAGGAGGTAGCTGAGGCCGCGGTGGCGCTCGGCGTCGGGATCGGTGCGGAACAGGCCGAAGTACCAGTCGGCGAACCCGCCGCGGCTGCACCACGTCTTCTGTCCGTCGAGCACGAACCACGCGCCGTCGCGCCGGGCGCGACACGAGATGGCGGCCAGGTCGCTCCCGGCCCCGGGCTCCGACCAGGCCTGGGCCCAGATCTCGTCGCCCCGGGCCATGGGCGGCAGGAACCGCTCCTGCTGGGCCCGGGTCCCGAAGGCGAAGACGGTGGGCCCGAGCAGCGAGATGCCGTTCGTGTTCACCCGGCCCGGCGCGCCGGCCCGGTAGTACTCCTCCTCGAACAGCAGCCACTCGACCAGGCCGAGATCACGTCCCCCGAACTCCTCCGGCCACGACACCACCGACCAGCGGTCCGCAGCCAGACGCCGCTCCCACTCACGGTGGCGCTCGAAGCCCGCGGCGGTGTCCATCGACGGCAGCGGCTCGTCGGGGACGTTGGCGGCGAGCCACCCGGCCACCTCGTCGCAGAAGGCAGCCTCGGCTGCGGTCAGGGTCAGGTCCATCGCTACGGCGAGAGCCGGTCGAGGGCGGCGACCGCCTCGGCCATGAACCGGTCGACGATCTCGGCCACCGGGGGTCCGGCGTCGATGACGCCGAGCGCCTGACCGGTGGGCAGGACCCCGACCTCGGGGTGGCCGTCCACCAGCGACGCCTTGGTGAGCATCGGGGCGTTGGCCGCCAGTGCGACCTGGGCCCAGGAGAGGTCCTGGTTGCGCTTCATGGCCAGCCCCTCGCGGATCAGGTCACGCAGCGGGGTCCCGGTCAGCTCGCGGAACCGCAGCGCGTTGGCCGCCGCTCGCGGGAACGCCGACAGCCTCGCCTTCTCGAGCTGGCTGACCATGGCGGTCTCGATCACCCGCTGGGGCCAGCCGTCGATCGCCCGGGTCACGACCGTGTCGGTGACCGACGCGTCGTAGTAGATCTGCTTCACGTGGGCCGGTACGCCGCTCTCGGCGCTGAGCAGGAACCGCGTGCCCATCGCCACGCCGTCGGCCCCCCAGCACAGCGCGGCCGCCAGACCCCGACCGTCGGCGATCCCGCCGGCGGCGAGGACGGGTATGTCGACCGCGTCGACGACCTGCGGGACCAGGATCGACGTCGGCACCACGCCGGTGTGGCCGCCACCCTCGGCGCCCTGGGCGATCACCGCGTCGACCCCCCACTCGGCCACCTTCTCGGCATGGCGGCGGGCGCCGACCGTCGGCATCGTCACCAGGCCGGCGTCGCGCAGCCTCTTCACCAGGTCCTCACGGGGGGCCTGGGCGAAGCTGGCCACCTTCACGCCGGCGCGGATCAGGTGATCGACCCGCTCGTCGACGTCGGGGGCGTCGGTGCGGAGGTTGACGCCGAAGGGCCGCTCGGTGAGCTCGCGGGTCCGGTCGATCTGGGCGACCATCTCGTCGAGGGTCATTGGTGCGGCGGCGAGGATGCCCAGGCCGCCGGCGTTCGAGGTGGCAGCGGCCAGCTGCGCATAGGCCACCCAGCCCATGCCGGTCTGCACGACGGGCAGCTCGACGCCGAACAGCTCGGTCGCCCTGGTCCGGAACCGGGCGTCGGAAGCGGCCGTCACCGGAAGTCCGCCTTGCGCAGATCGTTCGGGTCGAGCACCTCGCGGATCAGGTGCAGCTCCAGCTCGGTGGGGAGACGGCTCTCGGCGACGGGGTCGGGGACGACCAGCTCGAACGCCGTCGCCGCGGTCACGTCGTCGAGCGTGACGCCGGGGTGGAGCGAGCGGATCCGCATCCGGTTGTCGGGGGTCTCGAAGTCGAACACACCGAGGTTGGAGACGACCCGGCGGATCTCGTGGAACCTCGACGCCACCGGCCCGAGCTCGCGCATGCGGTCGTAGCCCGGACCCGACACGACGTCGACCGCCTCGACGAACGTGCGGGTGGAATGGGCCGGGACCCAGTAGCTCGTCGTGTTGTTGACCAGGTTGCCCGGTGCGCCCCGCAGCCCGAGGAGCTGCACCTTCGGCCGCTCCCAGTCGCCGATGGCAGCGATGTTCTGGTTGCCCCACCGGTCGATCTGGGTGGCGCCCATGACGATGTGGCGCTTGCCCGACCACACCACGTCGAACAGCGTCCGGTAGGGCATCCAGCACTCGATCACCTCGGGGGCGTCGGGCACGCCGACCGGGTAGTCGTTGGCCGGGAGTGCCGCGACGGTGTCGGTGTAGACCATGTCGGGCTCGAAGGTGGCGCGGGCCAGGCGCCCCCCGAGGATCGGCACCGTGCCGATCGGGTTGCACAGGATCTCGCCGTCGCCCCGGAACGCCTCGGCCATGGCGACGACGCAGATCTCGTCGATGGTCGCGTCGCTCACGGCGTCGCTCGCGGGCCGCTGCCCCCGCTCGGCCGGGCGTCCACCGCGGCCAGGTAGTCGGCGTGGGAGGCGGCGTCGAGGTAGGTGGAGCGGAACGACGCCCACGCGTCGGGGTCCTTGGCGGTCGCTGCGTACTCGCGCTGGAACGCCTCGTCGCGCTCGTAGTCGGGGGGGCACTCGGTGAAGTGGGCGCCGCGCTCGGCCTCGACGACCCCGTCGACGAAGATCCGCGGGATCCGCAGCGTGTGGATCGGGCCTTCGTACAGCAGCGACTCGGTCGGCACCACCTTCTCGACGCTCATGAACGTGCGGGCGGCGGCCATGGCGAACAGGTCGTCGAAGTAGAGGTCGGGACCGAGGAACTGGCCGTTGCCGCCGGCGTCGGCCCGGTTCATGTGGATCAGGGCCACGTCGAGCTCGGCGGCCGGGATCGCCACCAGCGTCTCGCCGTCGTCGTAGGGCGACTCGACGGTGCGCAGCTCCGGGTTCATGGCCAGCATGTCGGAGCCCAGTCCGGCCCGGCTCGGGTAGAAGGGCACCCGGTGCGCGGCTGCCATCAGCCCGAGGTAGAACGCACCCTCGTCCAGCTCGGTGAACTCGATCGAGCCGCTCTCCCTCGCCCGGCGGAAGTGGGGCTCGAGCGGGATCGTGTCGAGCGAGACGAAGCCGTAGACCGCCCGGCGCACCTTGCCGGCCGCGCACAGCAGCCCGACGTCGGGCCCGCCGTAGGACACGACTGTGAGGTCGTCGACGGCGCTCCGCAGGATCGCCCGCACCAGCGACATCGGCTTGCGGCGGGACCCCCAGCCGCCGATGCCGATGGTCATGCCCGACTCGAGCTCGGCGACGACCTCGTCCTCGGTCATGCGCTTGTCGGGCAATGATCCTCCCTGGGGCCGATGCGCGGCAGCGACCCTATGCCGTGGTCTCCTAGTGGGCGAACCTGGCATCGGTGCCGTGGTCTCCGAGTGGGCGAACCTGGCATCGGTGCGGCGCGACTGCCACAGTGACCCGATGGATGCCCTCGACATGAGTGGTCGCGTCGTGATCGTGACCGGTGCGACCAGGGGGCTCGGGCGCCGCATCGCCGGCCGGTTCCTCGAGGCCGGGGCCGAGGTGATGGCGTGCGCCCGCAACGAGCCGGAGACGCCGATCTCTGCCGGTGGTCGCCAGGCCCACTTCGTGGCGGCCGACGTGCGCGACCCCGCTCAGATCGAGGCGGTGGCCGAAGCGGCGGTCGACCACCACGGGCGGATCGACGTGCTGGTCAACAACGCCGGCGGCGCCCCGCCGACCGACTCCGCGACGGTCTCGCCGCGGTTCAACGACAAGGTGGTCGCCCTCAACCTGCTGGCTCCGATGACGTTCAGCCAGGTCGCCAACCGGGTCATGCAGGAGCAGGACTCGGGTGGGGTCATCATCAACGTCTCCAGCGTGTCGGGTACCCGGGCCAACCCGGGCGGCGTGGCCTACGGGGCGGCCAAGGCAGGGTTGTTGAACATGACCGAGACGCTGGCCGTCGAGTACGGGCCCAAGGTCCGGGTCGTGGCGCTGACCGTCGGGATGATCGTGACCGAGCAGGCGCAGGTGCACTACGGCGACGACGACGCCATCGCGGCCATCGGCGGCACGCTCGCGGCCGGGCGCATGGGCGAGCCCGACGACGTGGCCGGCGCCTGCCTGTTCCTCGCCTCTCCCCTGGCCGACTGGATCACCGGCACCAGCCTCGAGGTCCATGGCGGCGGGAGCGCACCCCGGTACCTCGACGCCCGCGGCGGCGCCGACGACGAGGGCTGAGCCGGCCGTGGTCGAGGTCCCGTTCGTGACCTGGTCCGACGTCGAGTACGGGGTGCTGGCCGACGTGTCGCCGCTGGTACGCCGGATCGTCGCCCACAATCCCGGGAAGTTCACCTACACGGGTACCGGCACCTACGTCGTCGGGCGGGGCTCGGTGGCGGTCATCGACCCCGGCCCCGACGACGAGGCCCACGTCGACGCGCTGCTGGCCGCGCTGGCCGGCGAGACGGTCTCGCACATCGTCATCACCCACACCCACCGCGACCACTCCCCCGCCTCTCGTGCGGTGGCGGCCGCGACGTCGGCCCCGGTCGTCGGCTTCGGCCCGCACCCGCCGGAGGACCTGCGCCCCGATGCCGGCGACGAGGAGCCCGGCGACATGGACTTCCGGCCCGACCACGTGCTGCGCGACGGCGACGTCGTCGATGGCCGCGGCTGGACGCTGGAGGCGATCCACACGCCGGGGCACATCTCCAACCACCTGTGCTTCGCCCTCCCCGAGGAGCAGGCGCTGTTCACCGGCGACCACGTGATGGGCTGGTCGACCACGGTCATCCCGCCGCCCGACGGCAACATGACCGACTACCTCGCCAGCCTCGTGCTGCTGTTCGACCGCGACGACGCCGTGCACTGGCCGACCCACGGCCCCCCGATCCACCGGCCCGAGCCGCACGTGCGGGCCCTGCACGCCCACCGCCTCGACCGCGAGGCGCAGATCCTCGCCCAGCTGGCCGGCGGGCCCGCGACCATCCCCGAGCTCGTGGCCGCGCTCTACGCCGACGTCGACCCGCGGCTGCACGAGCCGGCCGGCCGCTCGGTGCTGGCCCACCTCATCCGCCTCGAGGACGCAGGCCGGGTCGCGGCAGAGCCCACCGGCATCCACCCCGAGGCCGACGCACCCGGCGCCGACGACGACCGGACCGTCTACCGCCTGTCCGCTTGATCTCCGACTGGTTGGGGCGGGTCAGCCGCCGAGCTCGGCCAGGCGGTCGAGGCTGATGCCGCAACGCTCGAAGACCTCGAACAGCTGCTGGGGATCCTCGGCGTTGGCCAGCTCCTCGAGGGTC
>JBFJYB010000072.1:0-9361 GCA_041622835.1 Acidimicrobiales bacterium
ACGACGTCCGCTTCGACCTGGGCGCCGCCGCCGAGGTGGGGGTCGGGCAGATGCGGCGGGTCGACGTGGCCGATCGCACCTTCGTGGTCAGCCGGCTGGGCGACGACGACTTCACCGTCACCGACGGCATCTGCAGCCACGGCCGGGCCCACCTCGCCGAAGGGGTGCTGGTCGACGGGTGCATCGAGTGCCCGAAGCACAACGGACGTTTCGACGCCCGCACCGGTGAGCCCGTGCGCCGGCCGGTGAAGGTCGCCATCGCCACCTACGACGTCGAGGTCGTCGACGGCCGCCTGGTCAGCGACCTGGTCGCGCGGGCGCATCGCGGGGCCGACGCGTGAAGTATGCGGAGTTCCCCGCCACCGGGCGAGAGGTCAGCCGGCTCGGGTTCGGCGCCATGGGATTCGCCGGATGGTTCGGCGAGAGCGACGACGCCGAGTGGATCGCCGCGCTCCACACGGCTCTGGACGCCGGCGTGAACCTGATCGACACCGCTCGCGCCTACGGTCGCTCCGAGGAGGTGCTGGGGCGGGGCCTGGCCCAGTGGGGCGGCGAGACGCCGTTCGTCGCCACCAAGATCGAGCAGATCAGCGGGAACAACCTCCCCTGGGCGATCCCCGTTCCCCCCAAGGTCTGCTTCCCGCCCGGTCACATGCGCACCAGCGCCGAGACCTCGCTGCGGACGCTCGGCCTCGACCACGTCGACCTGATCCAGCTCCACGTGTGGTGGCCGACGTGGGAACTGGACGGCTACTGGATGGAGGAGCTCCAGGCCCTCAAGGAGGACGGCCTCACCGCCGCCGTCGGCGTGTCGATCCCCGATCACCGCTCCGACATGGCGCTCCCGCTGGTGGCGTCGGGCCTGGTGGACTCGGTCCAGACCATCATCAACGTGTTCGACCCGCTGGCGCTCGAGAACCTGGTGCCGGCTTGCGTCGCCCACGACGTGGCGGTCATCGGCCGCTGCACCCTCGACGAAGGAGGGCTCACCGGCTTCCTGGCCGGCGACATGGTGTTCGACGACGACGACTACCGGTCGCGCTACTTCGACGACACCGTCCCCCGGTCGGTGTACATGGACAAGGTGGCGGCGCTCGAGCGGTTCGTGCCGAGGGCGGCGGGGAGCCTCGCCGCGCTGGCCATCAAGTTCGTGCTGCACGACCCCGGTGTGACGTCCGCGTTGGTCTCGATGCACGTGAAGGAGCACGCCGAGGACGACGTGGCGGCCGTCGACGAGCCGCCGCTGTCGTACGAGGACTTCACCGAGCTGTTCACGACCCATCGCTGGATCAAGAACCTCAACCATCCGAAGCACTGGCCACTGCCGTGAGCGTCGCAGTCCGGTGGGCCGACCTGCTGCCCGAGGAGTTCCTCGCCCGCCAGGGGGAGCTCCCGGTCGTGTACCTGCCGATGGGGATGTGCGAACCCCACGGCCACGTGGCTGCGTTCGGGCTCGACACCCACAAGGCCGACTACCTGTGCGACGAGGCCGCCCGCCGGTTCGGGGGGATCGTCGCGCCCACGCAGGGCTACCACATCCACGAGTCGGGGGTTCACCGACCGTGGCTGGCCGAGGTGGCCGGCGACGTCAACCCGCGGATGGCCGCCCTGCCACCCGACGTCGTGCTCCGCACGCTCGTGTTCCAGCTCCGGGCCTTCGTGAACGCCGGCTTCAGCACGATCGCGGTCATCTCCGGCCACAACGGCCCCCAGCCCGACCTGCGGATCGCGGCCGAGGAGTTCACCGCACAGCACCCCGATATCGAGGTCAGCGTGGTCAGCGATCCGGAGCTGGTGGCTGGGCAGTACGACGGAGACCATGCCGGCCGGTACGAGGTCTCCCAGCTCCTGCACATCCGTCCCGAGCTGGTCGACCTGGGACGGGTCGGCCGCACCGAGACCGACGAGCTGGGACGGTTCGCCCAGAACCCCGACGCCGGTGAGGCAACCGCCGCCCACGGCGAGGCGATCCTCGAGGCGTCGCTGGTCCGCATCGGTGAGATGGTGGCGGGGGCGGCCGACCGCCAGGTGAGCCTCCCCACCGTGACGATCGAGTCGTGCGAGCAGATCTGGGAGCGGGTCCGCGCCAGGTCCGGTGAGTGGGTGACCCTCGACCGATGACGGACACCTCCCCATCGGAGCTCGACGTGTTGACTGTCGGGCGGATCAGCGTCGACCTCTACCCCGAGCAGTCGAACGTGCCGCTGTCGGGGGTCGAGACCTTCCGCAAGTCGATCGGTGGGACCGCCACCAACGTCGCGGTCGCAGCGGCCCGACTCGGCCGGCGTGCCGCCGTGTTCACCAAGGTCGGCGACGACGGTTTCGGCGAGTACGTGCGGCTGGCACTCGAGCGCTTCGGGGTCGACACGACCTACGTCGGCACCGACCCCGACCATCGCACCCCGCTGGCCTTCGCCGTGCTCGACCCGCCGGAGGAGCCCGACATCTTGTTCTACCGGCAGCCGAAGGGCCCCGACGAGAGCATCCTCGTCACCGACGTCGACCTCGACGTGGTGCGCTCGGTCCCGATCCTGTGGCTGGCCGGATCGCGGGTGGCGTTCGAGCCGAGCCGGGCAACCGTCACCGAGCTGCTCGAGATCAGAGCGCGCCGCCCCCACACCGTCATCGACCTCGACTACCGGCCCATGTTCTGGTCCGATCCGGCCGAGGCCAGCCGACGCATCGCCCCGCTGCTCGACCACGTGACGGTGGCGCTCGGCAACCGGACCGAGTGCGAGATCGCCGTCGGCACCGCCGATCCCCACGAGGCGGCCACGCGGCTGCTCGACCACGGCATCGAGCTCGCCATCGTCAAGATGGGCGCCGACGGCGTGCTGGCCGCCAGCGCCGACGGCCTGGTCGAGGTCAAGCCCGAGCAGGTGAAGGTCGTGTGCGGCCTCGGGGCCGGCGACGCCTTCGGGGGCGCGCTGTGCCACGGCCTGCTCGAGGGCTGGGATCCCGAGACCCTGCTGCGTCACGCCAACGCGGCCGGAGCCATCGTCGCCGGTCGGCTGATGTGCGCCGACGACATGCCCACCCTCGCCGAGGTCGAGGCCCTGGCCGGCGTCGAGGAGCGGTCGTGAGCCTCCACCACCGGGCCGGAACCGTCGCCGACGGCCACGACCCGCTGGTGGTCACCCCCGAGCTGGCCGGCTGGACGTACTGCGGCCTGCGAGTCGCGGTGATCGGGCGCGGCGAGCGACGCCAGCTGCGGACCGAGGGGGTCGAGATGGCGGTGCTGCCCCTGAGCGGCCAGGTGTCGGTGGAGGTCGACGGCCGGCGGTTCGAGCTGGCCGGCCGGCAGTCGGTGGTCGCCCGGGTCACCGACTGGGCCTACGTGCCCCTCGACTCCGAGGTCACGCTCTCGAGCGGTGCCGGGGCCGAGCTGGCGCTGGCGACGGCCCGGGCCGAGCGCCGCCACGACCCCCACCACGGCGCGGCCGAGGACGTGGCCGTCGAGCTGCGGGGCGGGGGTCAGGCGAGCCGCCAGATCAACAACTTCATGTCGCCCGAGCAGTTCGACGGCGCCGACAAGCTGATGTGCGTCGAGGTCTACACGCCCGAGGGCAACTGGTCGTCGTACCCGCCTCACCGCCACGACGACTCGCCCGAGTGCCCGGTCGCCAACGAGGAGATCTACTACTTCCGCATCGGCGCGGCCGGCACGACCGACTACAGCTCGGCCGGGTTCGGGCTGCACCGGTGCTACACGGGCCCCAACCATGCCGGCGAGCTGGCCATCGACGAGACCGTCGAGGTCCGCGACGGGGACGTGTACCTGATCCCCCGGGGCTACCACGGGCCCTGCGTCGCCGCGCCCGGCTACACCATGTACTACCTGAACGTCCTGGCCGGCCCCGGCGGCGAGCGCAGCATGGCGTTCTGCGACGACCCGGCCCACCACTGGGTGCGCGACACGTGGAGCGACGACGACATCGATCCCCGACTCCCGATGCTGTCGGCCAGCGGCCCACGGGCCGGGGGTGGGTCGTGAGCGCCGCGCTGCCGGTGCTGGCCTTCGAGCGGATGCCGCCCGACGACGTGGTCGCCAGCTTGCGCGGGGTAGTCGAGGTGGTCGACTCGGCGCCGACGGCGCTGGCGCGCGCCCACGGCACCATCGTCGGTGCCGGGCGGTGGGACGCGGCCAGGTTCGACCTCGCGCCGCAGCTCCGGGTGCTGTCGAGGACCGGCATCGGCGTCGACAGCGTCGATCTCGATCGGGCGACGGCGCTGGGCGTCATGGTGACCAACACCCCAGACGGCCCGACCGTGTCGACCGCCGAACACGCGGTGACGCTGATGCTGGCCGTCGCCAAGCAGCTCCCGGTCGCCCAGCAGCGGCTGCGCGTCGGCACCGGCGACTACGTGGCGCGCAGCACCGCGATCGAGCTCGACGGGCTGACGCTCGGGCTGGTCGGGTACGGGCGCATCGGCCGCCGGGTGGCGACGGTCGCCCGGGCCCTCGGGATGCACGTCGTGGTGCACGATCCGTTCGCGACCGTCGACGACGCCGACGAGGCCGGATCGCTCGCGGAGCTGCTGGGCGCGGCCGACGTGGTGTCGCTGCACCTGCCGCTCACGACCGAGACGGCGCGGGTCGTCGACCGTGGCGCCCTGGGGGCCATGCGTCCGGGCGCCCTGCTCGTGAACACGGCACGCGGCGGTCTCGTCGACCACCAGGCCCTGCTCGACGCGCTCGACTCCGGCCACCTGGCCGGGGCCGGGCTCGACGTGACCGATCCCGAGCCGCTGCCGCCCGGGCACCCGCTGCTGGCGCGCGACGACGTCATCGTCACACCGCACATCGCCTCGTCCACCGTCGTCGGCAAGCACCGCATGTTCGTCATGGCCGTCGAGCAGGCTCTGATGGCGCTGCGAGGTGAGCGACCGACCCACCTCGTGAACCCCGACGTCGTCCCGAGGGAGGTCTGAGATGGCTCGTCGCGTGGGGATCGGCGTCGTCGGCTTCGGCTGGATGGGCCAGGCCCACAGCCGCTCGTACCTCCGCATCCCCACGCTCTTCCCCGAGCGGGGCTTCGAGCCCGAGCTGGTGATCTGCAGCGACAGCGTCGAGGCGCGCTGCCAGGAGGCAGTTCGCTCCTTCGGGTACCGGGAGGCGGCCCGCCACTGGCGGAAGGTGGTCGAGCACCCCGACGTCGACGTGGTCACGGTGTGCGCCCCCAACATGGTGCACGTCGAGATCTGCGAGGCCGCCAGCGCGGCCGGCAAGCACGTGTTCTGCGAGAAGCCGGTCGGCGGCACGCCCGACCAGACGGCTCGCATCGAGAAGGCGGCGAGGGACGCCGGCGTCATCACCGGCGTCGGCTACAACTACCGCTGGGCCCCGCTGGTGCGCTACGCCAAGCAGCTGATCGACGACGGCGCCCTGGGCCGGATCACCAACTACCGGGGCCGGTTCTTCTCGATGTACGGGGCCGATCCGATGGGCCTGCTGTCGTGGCGGTTCCTCCACGACCAGGCCGGCTACGGCGCGTCGACCGACATCCTCAGCCACGCCGTCGACCTGGCCCACATGCTCGTCGGGCCGATCGAGCGAGTCGTCGGCACCGGCGAGACGTTCATCCCCGAGCGGCCCCTCCCGAAGCCGGGGGAGGGCACGCACTACGACCGGGGAAAACCCGGCGACCCGACCGGGCCGGTGACCAACGAGGACTACTTCGGCGCCCTGGCCGTGTTCGCCGGCGGGGCCCGGGGCAGCTTCGAGGCGTCACGGGCGATCTTCGGCCCCCAGAGCCAGATGGCCTTCGACGTGTACGGCACGTCGGGCGCGCTGTCGTGGAACCTCGAGACCATGAACGAGATGCAGGTCTTCCTGGCCGACGACCGCCATCACCACGACGGGTACACCACCGTCTACGCCGGCGACCGCTACCCCTACCACGGCCACTTCGTGCCCGGCGACGCCAACGCCATCGGTTTCGAGGACCTCAAGGTGATCGAGGGCTACGAGTACCTCTCGTCGGTGGCGAGGGGCGAACCGCACGAGCCGGGCTTCGAGCACGCGCTGGAGTACGTCAGCGTGCAGGACGCCATGATCCGGTCGTGGCGCTCGGGCCGCTGGGAGGACGTCGCCTCGGTGGGACTCGGCTGATGGGCTCGCTCGAGGGCCGGGTCGCCGTCGTCAACGGGGGCACCCAGGGGTTGGGCGAGGCCGTGGCGCGCCAGTTCGCCGAGCGGGGCGCAGCCGGGATCGTCGTCACCGGCCGCAACGCAGCCAGGGGCGAGGCGGTCGTGGCCGACCTGACCGCCGCCGGCTGCCCGTCGCGGTTCCACGCCGTGGAGCTGGCCGACCCGGCTCAGGTGGCCGGGGTCATGCCGGCGGTCGACGAGCTCTTCGGCATCGTCCACGTGCTGGTCAACGCGGCGGCCATCACCGACCGCGGGTCCATCGCCGACACGAGCGTCGAGCTGTGGGACCAGATGATGGCGGTCAACCTGCGCGCCCCCTTCCAGCTGATGCAGGGAGCGATCGCCATCATGCGACGGGACGGCGTGCCCGGCTCGATCGTCAACGTGGGGAGCGTCTCGGCCCACGCCGGTCAACCGACCCTGTTGCCCTACTCGGCGTCGAAGGCCGCGCTGTCGGCGCTCACCAAGAACACCGCCTACGCGGTCATGTGGGACCGGATCCGGGTCAACCAGCTCAACCTGGGCTGGATGAACACCCCGGCCGAGGACGCCGTCCAACGTCGCTACGAGGGCGCCGGCGACGGCTGGCTCGAGGACGTCGCCGCAACCCGCCCCTTCGGTCGACTCATCGAGCCCTCCGAGGCGGCGAGGGCCATCGCGTTCCTCGCGTCCGACGAGTCCGGTCTGATGACCGGCTCGGTCGTCGACTTCGACCAGTCGGTGCTCGGAGGCGGCGACCCGGCCGTGCCGGGACGGCCGGCGCAGCCGTGACCGCCGCCACCATCGGCGTGATCGGCGCGGGCGGGATGGGGAGCCGCCACGCCACGAACCTGCACCGCCTCCCGGGAGTCGAGGTCGTGGCGGTCGCCGATCCCGACGACGGTGCGGCGCGGGCACTGGCCGACGCCACGGGGGCGGCGATCGCCGACGCCGACGAGCTGATCTCGTCGAACGAGACCGATGCGGTGGTCGTGGCGTCGCCCGACGAGACCCATGCCGGGCTGGCGGTCGCCTGCATCGACGCCGGCAAGCCGGTGCTGTGCGAGAAGCCGATGGCCACCACCACCGAGGACGCCCGCGCCGTCCTCGACGCCGAGGTGGCGGCCGGCCGCCGGCTCGCCCAGGTCGGCTTCATGCGGGTCTACGACCCGGCCCACGTCGAGCTCAAGGAGGCGGTCGACTCCGGGCGGATCGGCCGACCGATCCACGTGCGGGCCGTGCACCTGAACCCCCCGTGGATCCCGCGCTCGGTCGAGACCGTCATCGTCCAGTCGGCGATCCACGACATCCACTCGGTGCGCTGGCTGCTCGACCGCGAGATCGACCGGGTGATCACCCAGGTCGTGCCGGGCGACGACGGCTCGGCCAGGTTGGTCGTCGTCCACTGCTGGCTGGCCGACGACGTGGCGGCGACGGTCTTCGTCGATGCCCACTCCTACGGCTACGAGATCGCGGTGGAGGTGACCGGCGAGCGGGGCACGATCGTCACCGACGCCGCCGCTGGCCTGGAGGTCCGGCAGGACCTCGAGCGACGGCGGGCGGTCACCGACGGCTGGCTCGACCGCTTCGACACCGCCTACGCCATCGAGGTCGGGGACTGGGTCGGCTCGGTGATCGCCGGAGCGACCCCGCCGGGGCCGAGCGTCTGGGACGGCTACGTGGCCACGCACGTCGCGGTGGCCGCCACCCGCTCGGCCGAGTCGGGTCGGCCCGAGCCGGTCGCAACCGGGGTCCGGCCCCCGCTCTACGACGACGGCGCGGCCCCATGACCGAGCCTCTGACCGACCCCGTGCGCATCGCGGTTCTCGGCACCGGCCGGATCGGTCGCATGCACGCCGAGCTGCTGGCGCACCGGGTGCCCGGCGCCAGCCTGGCCGGCGTGTTCGACGTGGTCCCCGAGGCCGCGGCCGAGGTGGCGTCACGACTGGGCGTCGATGCCGCGACCGACGCCTCGGAGCTGCTGGGGGCACCCGACGTCGATGCCGTCGCCGTCTGCACCAGCACCGACACCCACGTCGACGCCGTGGTGGCGGCCGCCGGGGCCGGCAAGGCGGTCTTCTGCGAGAAGCCGGTGTCGCTCGACCTGGCCGAGGTCGACCGTGCCCTCGCCGCGGTCGAGACGGCCGGGGTCGCCCTGCAGGTCGGCTTCAACCGCCGGTTCGACCCGAGCCACCGCGCCGTCCGCGACGCGGTCGCTGCCGGCCAGGTCGGCGAGCCGCAGCTCGTGCGGATCAGCAGCCGCGACCCGGCGCCGCCGCCGCTCGCCTACATCGAGGTGTCGGGCGGGATCTTCCTCGACATGACCGTGCACGACTTCGACATGGCCCGCTTCGTCACCGGCCGCGAGGTGGTCGAGGTGTTCGCCACCGGCGGGGTGATGGTCGACCCGGCCATCGGCGAGGCCGGCGACATCGATACGGCGGTGGTGGTTCTCCGGCACGAGAACGGCGCCATCACCACCATCGACAACAGCCGCCAGGCCGTCTACGGCTACGACCAGCGGGTCGAGGTGTTCGGCTCGGCCGGGATGGTCGCATCGGAGAACCCGCTGGCCAACACCGCAGTGCTCCGCACTGCCGAGGGCGCCCGCGCCGCGCCGTTGCCCTACTTCTTCCTCGACCGCTACATCCCCTCGTACCTCGACCAGTGGGCCGCCTTCGTCGAGATGGTTGCGTCGGGCGGGCCCTCGCCGGTCACCGGCGCCGACGGCCGGGCACCGCTCGTCATCGGTCTGGCCGCGTGGCGGTCGCTGCGCGAGGGGCGGCCGGTCGCCACCAGCGAGATCGGCTGAGGGGGGGCCGCCGGTGCGGGTGTACGTCAGCGGTGGCAGCGGGTTCGTCGGCAGCAACGTGGTCCGGGTGTTCACCGAGCACCTCGGGGCCGACGTGTTCGTGCCGGTGCGGTCGTGGCGGCCGTCCGATGCGTCGGGCGAGGTGCGGCACCGGTGGGACGTCGTCGACGTGTTCGACCCGACGGCGGTGCGGGCCTCGGTCCTGGCCGAGCGGCCCGACGCCATCGTGCACTGCGCCATCCTCAACGACTTCGACGCGATGGTCGCCGACCGGCGCCGCGCCTGGGCCGCCTACGTCGGGTCGACCCGGGCCCTGGCGCTGGCCGCCGACGAGGTCGGAGCCAAGCTCGTGCTCGTCTCCACCGACTGGGTCTTCGACGGCACCCAGCATCTCGCCGACGAGAGCACGCCACCCAACCC
>JBFJYB010000073.1:0-9256 GCA_041622835.1 Acidimicrobiales bacterium
GCAGGGCCCGCCAGAACTCCTGGCTGCGGCGGGCCTCGAAGTCGGCGACGTCGATGCCCTGCTGCTCGACCCACGTGAAGTAGCCGAGGTTGAAGACGCGGTCGCGCGCCCGCTCGTCCATCACGAGCGTGTCCGAGGTGTCGACGGCGGCCAGGTGGTCATCGAAGGCGGCCCGGGCCTCGCCGAGCCCGAACCCGTCGGGGTAGTTGGCCGCCAGGTACTTGCGGTGCTCCGAGCTGTACAGCTCGGAGCCGTCGGTGGCCACCGTGACGATCACGTCCTCGGGGCCCAGGTCCCACACCTTGGCGGCCTTGATGGCGCCGAGGGCGTTGGCGATGCTCGAGAACCCGAGGTGGCACAGCGAGGCCACCACGTCGTCGGCCACACCCCTGTCGCGCAGCAGCTCCTCGCCGGCCGACGAGTTGAAGAGCACGTCGAGCGTGTCGGTCGACCGGTCGGAGACGCCGACGACGAGGTCGGTGTTGGTCACGTTGTGGATGAGGGGGATGTGCTTGTCGCCGATCCCCTGGATGTTGTGCTCGCCGAAGCCGTTGTAGAGCATGGTCGGGCACTCGAGCGCCTCGACCGCGACGATCCGCGTTCCGTGGGCGTCCTTGAGGAAGTCGCCAGCCGCCAGGGTCCCGGCTGAGCCCGAGGCCGACACGAAGGCGGCGATGCGCCCGCCTCGGCCGGCCTCGATCGTCGCCGTCGCCACCCGTTCCAGCGCCGGACCCGTCACGTAGAGGTGGCCGAGGTGGTTCGCGAACTCGGAGAACTGGTTGAGGATCACGTTGGCGGGATCCTTCTGGAGCTCGGCGCAGGCGTCGTAGATCTCCTTGACGTTGCTCTCGCTGCCGACGGTTCGGATGACGTCGGCCGGGTCGGCGATCCAGCGGTCGAGCCAGTCGAAGCGCTCCTGGCTCATGCCCTCGGGCAGCACGGCGACGCCCCGGCACCCCATGATGCGGGAGATGGCCACCCCGCCCCTCGCGTAGTTCCCGGTCGAGGGCCACACCGCCCGTTGGGTGGTCGGGTCCAGACCACCGGTGAGCACCCGGGGAACCAGGCAGGCATAGGCGGCCAGCACCTTGTGGGCACCGATCATCGGGAAGCGGTTGCCCAGGGCCAAGACGATGGGGGGCTGGACGCCGGTGAGCTCGGCCGGGAGCACCACGTGGTCGGGCACGGCGGTCGGGCCGCTGCCGTCGAGGCGGTTGTGCCAGTGGACCCGGAACAGGTTCCTGGCATCGGGGGCGTTTCGATCGACGCCGGCGAGGGCGGCCACGACGTCCGGCCGGATGGTGGACGGGTCGGCGAGCTGGGCGAACGTGGGCAGCTCGATGCGGTTGTCCCGGAAGCGCTCGACGGCCCGGGCGTAGGCGGCCGGGTCGACGACCTCGGTCGACACGCCGAGGTTGGCCGCGGCCTGGTCGACCGGGTTGGGAACGGTCGTCGTGGTGGCGCTCATCGAGCCTCCGGTTAGCGTCAGCGGGGTCCGAGCAGCCTACGAGACCGCCGCGGGGAGGTGTACGTGACAGTCGTGCGGACCCCGGCGTCGAGCGCAAACCTCGGCCCGGGCTTCGACGTGCTGGGCATGGCCCTCACGTTGCACACCGAGGTTTCCACGTCGGGAGACGGTGGGCCCTGCGATCCGTCCCACCCTGCGGCGCGCGCCTTCGCGGCCGCCGGCGGGCGGGGCGACGTCTGGGTCCGCAGCGAGATCCCGCCGGGCCGGGGCCTCGGCTTCTCCGGTGCGGCGCGGGTCGCCGGCGCCGCACTGGCACTGGTCGACGCCGGAGCCGACGTCGACGAGGCTCGCGAGCCGGCCCTGCGGCTGGCCGCCGAGCTGGAGGGGCACCTCGACAACGCCGCGCCATCGGCCTACGGCGGGGTGGTGGTCGCGGCCGACGGCATCGTCGTCCCGCTGCCGGTCGCCCTCGAGTCCGACATCGTGATGTGGGTGCCCGAGAACGAGTCGTCCACACCCTCGTCGAGACGGATGCTGGCGGCCGAGGTCGCCCGCGACGACGTCGTGTTCAACCTGGGCCGGGTGGCGATGCTGGTCGCGGCGCTGGTGTCGGGCGACACCAGCCGGTTGGCCGAGGCGACACGAGACCGGCTCCACCAGCCGGCTCGCTTGGAGCGACTGCCGGCGTCGGCGGAAGCCCTCGACGCGGCACTGGCCGCCGGGGCGTGGGGAGCCTGGCTGAGCGGATCGGGACCGGCGGTGGCGGCGATGGCCCCGCCCGGGACCGGCCGGTCCCTGGCCGCCGAGCTCCCGCCGGCCCGACACACGCGGGTTCTCGCCATCGACCACCAGGGCCTCGTCCAACTCGCCTGACCCCGCACCTGCTGTCCGCGCCCGCTCATCCCTGGATCTGTGACCGCGGAGGCCCACTGGGTGGGCCGAACCAGTCAGAAATGCGGGGGGTCAGGCGTCGAGGACGGCCGTCTGGCCGACGCCGGGGGCGACGACCGGTGGGGCGGTCGACCACGGGAAGTTGATCCAGCGGTCGGTGCGCTTCCACACGTACTCGCACTCGACCACCGAGTGCGGCTTCTGGTACAGCACCGCGCTGCGGACCTCGGCCACCTTCGACAGGGCGTGCTTGCGCACCATGTCGAGCGTGTGCCCGGTGTCGGCCACGTCGTCGGCGATCAGGATGCGGGCGTTGTCGAGGTCGATGAAGTCGACGTAGGGCGGCAGCATCATCGGGACGTCGAGCCGCTCGTCGACACCGGTGTAGTACTCGACGTTCATCACGTAGAGGTTCTTGACGGACAGGGCATATCCGAGCGATCCGGCCACGAAGAGCCCGCCACGGGCGATGGCCAGGATCATGTCGGGCCGGTAGTCGTCGTCGGCCACCATCGTGGCCAGCTCACGGACCGCGGCGCCGTAGCGCCCCCAGTCCATCTCCTCCCGTTGCTCGCTCACCTGCCCTCACTCCTTGTTACCCTCGGTGACCGGGACGCTAGCTGCTGGGCCCGCCCGGGGCCCACACTCGGGGCCGGCACTGCGCCACGACGGCCGACGCGTCCTCGACCTGATCGCGCTCGGAGAGGACGCACCGTGGAGATCCTGCTCGCCGATTCCACCCCCGATCGGTCCATCGAGGCCCTCACTGCGCTCGGGCACCGCTGCCGGCTCGAGCCGACGCTCGACGGTGACAGCCTCGGAGCCGCCCTGGGCGACGTCGACGCGCTGGTCGTCCGCAGCACACCGGTCTCCAGCGAGGCACTGGCCGGCGCCGGTCAGCTCAGCCTGGTCGTGCGAGCCGGCGCAGGAGTCAACACGATCGACGTCGACGCCGCGTCGAGGCTCGGGATCTTCGTCAGCAACGTCCCCGGTCGCAACGCCATCGCGGTCGCGGAGCTGACGCTCGGGCTGCTGCTGGCCATCGACCGCCGGATCGCCGACAACGTCGCCGACCTGCGCTCCGGGGTCTGGGCCAAGAAGGAGTACAGCCGCGCCCAGGGTCTGCACGGCCGGTCGATCGGCATCGTCGGTCTGGGCAACATCGGCATGGCCGTCGCCAAGCGGGCCCAGGCCTTCGGCATGTCGGTGCTGTCGCTCGACCGCGACCGACCCTCCGACGTCGCCGAGACCATCCGCAGCCTCGGCATCGACCTCGTCCCCGACCTCCACACGCTGGCCAAGTCGGTCGACATCCTCACCCTCCACGTGCCCGGCGGGTCGGAGACCGCCGGTCTGGTCGACGCCAGCGTGCTCGACGCGCTCGGCCCCGACGGGATCCTGCTCAACACGTCGAGGGGTGACGTGGTCGACGAGGCCGCGCTGATCGCCAGCCTCGACAACGGGCTACGAGCCGGGCTCGACGTGTTCGCCGACGAGCCCGAGTCGGGCAGCTCCCACATCGCCTCACCGGTAGCAGGCCACCCCAACGTCGTCGGCACGCACCACATCGGTGCCTCGACCGAGCAGGCCCAGCGCGCCGTCGCGGACGGGGTCGTCGAGGTCCTGCACGCGTTCACGCTCGGCGAGATCCGGAACTGCGTGAACCTCGAGACGGCCCAGCTCGGCAACGCCGTCCTGCGGGTGCGCCACTACGACCGCGTCGGGGTGCTGGCCCACATCCTCGCCGTGCTGCGCAACAACGACCTCAGCGTGAAGCAGATGCAGAACCAGGTGTTCCTCGGCTCGACCGCGGCGGTGGCGGTCATACGGGTCGCGGGCGAGCTGACCCCCCAGGTGATCGCCGAGGTCGAAGCCGGTGACCACGTGATCGCGGTCACCGTGCCCCGGAGCAGCGGGTGATCCACCCCTTCGAGGGCTACCTGGTCCGAGCCGACACCGCCCGGCACATCGTCTCGCCGGCCTACGACTCGCTCACCACCGCCGAGCGCCGGCGGTTCATGGAGGACCACCCCGACAGCTTCCTCCACGTGACCCGGTCGCCCCAGGACGCCGGCGAGAACCTGCGAACCCCGCTCGAGCTGGCCCGGGCCAACGCCGCGCACCTCGAACGGCTGCTCACGGCCGACAACTACGAGTACCTGGGCCCGGCCGTCTACCTCTACCGGTTGGTCGCCGACGACCACGAGCAGACTGCCATCGTGGCCGACGTCCCGCTCGACCGGTACGACGACGGCACCATCCGCCCGCACGAACGGACCAACGTCGACCGGGAGGACCTGCTCGCCCTGCACCTCCGGGTCGTCGGCGCGTCTTCCAGCCCGGTGGCGATGACCTACCGTGACAGCGGGCTCGCGGCCCGCGTCGCCGAGCTGACCAGCCGGCCGCCACGCCTCGAGTTCACCAGCCCCGGCGGCCTCTTCCAGCAGGTCTGGCGCGTCGACGAGCCCGACGAGGTCGAGGAGCTGAGCTCGAAGGTCGACAGCCCGCTGTACGTGACCGACGGGCACCATCGCCTGGCCGCGGCCGCCCGGGTGCGCACCGAGGGGTCGATCGACGGCACGGTCAGCGCTGCCCACGAGCTCATCCTGTCGGCGCTGTTCCCCGACACCCAGCTGCGGACCTTCGCCTTCCACCGGATCGTGCGGTCGACCCGCCCGTCGGCCGAGGTGCTCGACCTGCTGGGCGGCACCGGCACCGTCACCCGCCTCGAGGCCGCGCCCCCTGAGCTCGACGGAGGGCGCGGCGAGTTCGCAGTCGTGTGCGGGGGCCGCTGGTACCACCTGGCGGTCGCGTCGACCAACGGCGACGACCTCGACGCGTCGATCCTGCAGCGCCGGGTCCTCGGCCCGATCTTCGGCATCGACGCCACCACCGACCCCCGCCTCGGGTACCTCGCCGGCACCGCCGGGCTCGCCGTTCTCGCCCACCAGGCCACCGAGCAGCACGCGGTCGGCTTCGCCCTGGGCCCGCCACCGGTCGACATGGTGCTCGACGTCGCCGACCGGCACGAGGTGCTGCCACCGAAGTCGACCTTCTTCTACCCCAAGCCCCGGTCGGGGGTCTTCGTGCGCAGATACTGACGCCACCCGTCTGGGGGGTCCGGCCCCGGTTCGGGCAACTACGATGCCGCCGTGCAGGATCTGACCGGCCTCGTCGCCCTGGTCACCGGCGGCAACGGAGGCATCGGTCTGGGTATGGCGACCGCCATGGCCGAGGCCGGGGCCGACATCGTCATCTGGGGTCGCAAGGCCGACAAGAACGAGGCCGCAACCGATGCCCTCCGAGCCTGCGGCCACCGGGTGGCCGCCTTCGTCTGCGACGTGGCCGACGAAGACGCAGTCGTCGAGAGCTTCGCCCGGTCCGTCGAAGCCATGGGGAAGGTCGACGCGGTGTTCGCCAACGCCGGCACCAGCGGCGGCGGGACCAGCATCACCGACGTGACCCTCGACGAGTGGCGCCGGGTCAACGCCGTGAACCTCGACGGGGTCTTCCTGTGCCTCCGGGAGGGAGCGCGCCACATGGTCGATCGAGGCGAGGGCGGCTCGCTGGTCGCCATTTCCTCGACCGCGGCCATCCACGGTCCCGGCCGCAACCACGCCTACGCCGCGTCGAAGACCGGCGTGCTCGGGCTGATCCGGGCGCTGGCGGTCGATCTGGCCCGCCACGGCATCCGGGCCAACGCAGTGTGCCCGGGCTGGACCATCACCGAGCTGGCGTCGGGCGGCTACGCCGACGACCGCTTCCGCACCGCGACCACCCAGCGCACCCCGGTGCGACGGTGGGCCGAGCCGTCCGAGCTCGGCCCGCTGGCCGTCTACCTCGCCGACCCGTCGATCACGTTCCACACCGGCGACACCTTCGTGATCGACGGCGGCTACACCATCTTCTGAGCCGGTTCCCCATGGACGTCCGGGACCTCTTCCTCGACTCGTTGGCCCGCACCCGGCCGCTGCTCGCCTCCGACGAGCTCACCCGGGCCTGGGACCGCCCGAGCCTTCTCGCCGAGCTGTCGGTCGCCGGTCTGGCCGGACACCTCGTACGGGCAGCGGTGTCGGTCGAGCGCTACCTCGACGCCGACGAGCCGGCGGCGACGCCGATCGGGCCCGACGACTACTACCACGTGCTGGCGCTTCCTCCGGACCCCGACCACGAGATGAACCGGGCCATCCGCGACCGTGGACTCGATGCCGCCGCCGCCGGGCCGGCCGCACTGCTCGAGCTGTTCGACGGGTCGGTGGCGACCCTGCGCGACCGTTTCGCGGCGGAAGGGGCGGATCGGCGCCTCACGGTGGTGGCCGGGCTGGTGCTGACCCTCGACGGCTACCTCGTCACCCGGCTGGTCGAGCTGCTCGTCCACGCCGACGACCTGGCCCAGTCGCTGAGGGTGGCGACGCCCGACTACCCGCCTGAGGCCCACGCGACGGCGCGTGACTGCCTGGTCGGCGTGGCGGTGCTGGGTCACGGCGATCTCGGGGTGCTGCGGGCGCTCACCCGGCGCGAGCGCGACGCCGTCGAGGCGCTGCGGGTGTTCTGACCGCCGGGCCGGCATCGCCGCGCGACAATCACCTGGTGCGCGTCATCCTCGCCTCCCAGTCGCCGCGCCGACGTCAGCTCCTCGCCCAGACCGGCCTGGCCTTCGACATGGACGCGCCCGACGTCAGCGAGGCGACGAGATCGGGCGAGACACCCGAGGCTTACGTCACCCGGCTGGCCGAGGCCAAGGCGCGCGCCGTCGGCCGCCGCGACGATCACGACACCGTCGTCGTGGGGGCCGACACCACGGTCGTGCTCGGTGGCCGCATCCTCGGCAAGCCGGCCGACCCGGCCGGGGCGAAGCGGATGCTCGCCGACCTCGCCGGCCGCGAGCACCGGGTGCTCACCGCAGTCGCCGTGCGCCGCGGCGTCGACCTGACGACCACGGTCGTCTCGACCAACGTGCGCATGACCCCGATGACGCCGGGCGAGATCGAGTGGTACGCCGCCTCCCGCGAGCCGCTCGACAAGGCCGGCGCCTACGCGATCCAGGGAATCGGTGGGCTCTTCGTCGAGTCGATCTCCGGCAGCTACAGCAACGTGGTCGGCCTCCCCTTGGCCGAGACCGCCAGCCTGCTGCGGGGCGCAGGTGTGGTCGTCCCGGCGGTACCGTCACGGGCGTGATCGCCACCCCCACTGCGACCGCCACGGCACGCGCCACTGCGCTGCGGATCGGACCGATCTCGGTCTGGCCACCGGTGGTGCTGGCGCCGATGGCCGGGGTCACGAACTCGTCGTTCCGATCCCTCTGCCGTGGCTTCGGGGCCGGGTTGTACGTGAGCCAGATGATCACGGCCCGCGCCATCGTCGAGCGTCACGCCCGCACCCTCGAGCTGGTCGAGTTCGGCCCCGAGGAGGCGCCACGAAGCGTGCAGCTCTACGGCACCGACCCGCGCAGCATCGCCCAGGCGACCCGGTGGCTGATCGAACACCGTGCCGTCGACCACGTCGATCTCAACTTCGGCTGCCCGGCCAAGAAGGTGACACGGCACGGGGGCGGCGCCGCCCTGCCGTTCAAGCGGCGACTGCTGGGCGACATCGTCGGCGCGACGGTGCGCGCCGCCGGCCCGGTACCGGTGACGGTCAAGTTCCGCACCGGCGTCGACGCCGTCCACCACACCTACCTCGACGCCGGTCGGATCGCGGCCGGCGAGGGCGCGGCCGCGGTGGCGCTGCACGCCCGCAGCGCCGAGCAGCTCTACTCGGGCTGCGCCGACTGGACGGCCATCGCCCGCCTCAAGGAGCACGTGACCGACGTGCCGGTGCTGGGCAACGGCGACATCTGGGAGGCAGGCGACGCGCTGGCCATGATGCGACGTACCGGGTGCGACGGGGTCGTGGTCGGACGGGGCTGCCTCGGTCGGCCCTGGCTGTTCCGAGAGCTGGCCGACGCCTTCGACGGACGTCCCGTCACGCCCCCGCCGTCGCTCCGCCAGGTCGTCGCGGTCATGACCGACCATCTCGGCCGGCTCGTCGCTTCGATGGGCGAGCATCGCGGCGTGCGCGACTTCCGCAAGCACACGGCCTGGTACCTGAAGGGATTCGAGGTCGGGCCGGCGCTGCGCCGGTCCCTCAACCAGCTGGAGTCGGCCGCGGCCATGGCCGACCTGCTCGCCGGCCTGCCCGACCGACCGTTCCCGGCCGCCGCCGCCCGCATGCCGAGGGGCCACACCAACGGGCCACGGCCCGTCACGCTCCCCCATCGCTGGCTCGACGATCCCGACGAGGACGTCGCTCTGGGAGCGGGCGCCGAGTCGCTCGTGTCCGGCGGCTGAGCCGCCGGCCCATCAGGCCGAGACCGGCGTCTGGTACCTGGCGAGCTCGCGGTGCGAGCGGGCCGGCCGCCGCTCGGCCTGGGCCGCCAACATGATCACCACCCGCCGCCGCTCGGCGGCCTGGCCGACGACGTCGCGCCAGCGCGGCGCGCGGGCCGGCCGGTGGTAGGCGTCGGTGAAGCTGGGCGGCCGCACCTTCGACCACCGGGAGCGGCGCAGGTGCCCGAGGAGATCGCTGGCGTCGTTGACGACGGCGGCGGCACCGAACAGGAGAACGAGGGCGCAGAGGCCGGTGAGGACGGTCAACATGGGGCTCCCGACCCCTATCGGACGCGGTCCAGCGGCCATGAGGGATCCGGGCCGCGGCTGCGATGCGATCGGGAGCTCAGTCCGGACCGGGCGTGGTCTGCTCGTCGATCCAGTCGAGATAGGCGCGGCTGCCGGCCATGGGCACCATCGTGACCGCCGGCAGGTCGTAGCTGTGCAGCTCCCGAACCGCGTCGGCGACCCGGTCGAAGAGGGCGCGGCGGGTCTTCGCCACCAGCGAGATCTCGGTGTCACGCTGGAC
>JBFJYB010000074.1:0-9154 GCA_041622835.1 Acidimicrobiales bacterium
ACCCGCGCCGCCGGAGTCACAACCCGAGCCGCCGCCCGAGCCGGAACCGGAACCCGCGCCGCCGGAGCCACAGCCCGAGCCGGTGCCGCCGCCCCAGCCGGCGCCGGAGCCGGCCATCGGATCGGACGGCGCCGGCCTCGTCGACTCGCCGACCGGTTACGTGCCGACGGCAGTCGCCCCGCCACCTCCGGCTGCGCCGGCCACCGGCCCCGAGACCGGCCGCGACGAGCCGGCCGCAGACGAACCGGCCGACGAGGAAGCCGACGGCGTACGCGGTTGGCAGCCCGAGGACCTCACCCCGCCGCCGCAGTACACGGCCCACCAGCTCACGCCACCGCCGTCGTACTGAGTCGCCGCGGTCGCCGTCGTCGTAGCGACCGGGCCGGCACGGCTACAGTCCGCCGGATGTCGGATCTCCGGGCCCAGATCGAGGATCTGTGGGACCGACGCGACGAGATCGACGCCGACGACGCCGACGTCGTGGCTGCGGTCCATGCCGCCATCGATCTGCTCGATTCCGGCAAGGCGCGGGTCGCCGAGATCGCCCCCGACGGAACCGTCGTCGTCCACCAGTGGCTCAAGCAGGCGATCCTCCTGCTGTTCCGGGTGTCGAAGATGGCCACCGTCGAGCTGGGTCCGTTCGAGTACGCCGACAAGATCCCGCTCAAGCACGGCTATGCCGAGCGAGGGGTCCGGGTCGTGCCCGGCGCCTCGGCTCGCTGGGGGTCGTTCCAGGCGCCCGGCGTCGTGATGATGCCGAGCTACGTGAACATCGGCGCCTACGTGGGAGAGAACACGATGGTCGACACCTGGGCGACCGTCGGCTCGTGCGCTCAGATCGGCCGCAACGTGCACCTGTCCGGCGGGGTCGGCATCGGCGGGGTGCTCGAGCCGCCGATGGCCCAGCCGGTGTTCATCGAGGACGAGGTGTTGGTCGGCAGCCGGTGCATGATCACCAACGGCGCCCGGGTCGGGACGGGGGCGGTGCTCGGCTCGGGCCTGATCCTGAACGACTCGATTCCGGTCATCGACGCCGAGTCCGGGGACGAGCTCAGCCGGGGAGCGGTGCCGCCCTGGTGCGTGACGGTGCTGGCGACCCGGGCCCGCCAGTTCCCCGGCGGGACGTTCGGGCTGCCGTCGGCGCTGGTCATCAAGCGGCTCGCCGAGGGCGAGCGCCACGACAAGGCGGTCCTCAACGACGTGCTGCGTGGCCACGGAGTCGGGCTGTGACCGGCACGGGGGGCTAGGTGTCCGGGGGCGACCTGCTGGCTCGGGCGGCGGCGCTGGTCGACATCCCGTCGGTGAGTCATCGCGAGAGCACGCTGGTCGACCATCTCGAGCGCGAGCTGCGAGCCCACGCCTGGCTCACGGTCGACCGGGTCGGCGACAACCTGGTGGCCAGGACCCAGCTCGGTCGCGAGGCGCGGGTGCTGCTCGGCGGGCACAGCGACACGGTGCCTCCCAACGGCAACGAGGGCGCCCGTCTCGAGGGCGACACGCTGTGGGGTCTGGGCAGCGCCGACATGAAGGGCGGGGTGGCGGTGATGATGGCCCTGGCCGCCGACGTGCCCGAGCCGGCGGTCGACGTCACCTACGTGGTGTACGCCCGCGAGGAGGTGGCGGCCGAGCACAACGGCCTGCGCGAGCTGTTCGCCGAGCGCCCCGAGCTGCTCGACGCCGACGTGGCGGTGCTCGGCGAGCCGACGAGCGGGGTGCTCGAAGCCGGGTGCCAGGGAACCATGCGCTTCGATGTCACGCTGGTCGGCGAGCGAGCCCACACCGCCCGGCCGTGGATGGGCCGCAACGCCATCCATCGGCTCGAGGCGGTGCTGGCCCAGGTGGGCCGGTTCGACGCCCGCCAGCCCGAGATCGACGGCTGCCGCTACCGAGAGGCGCTCCAGGCGGTGGCCGTGCAGGGCGGGGTGGCCGGCAACGTGGTGCCCGACGTCGCCACCCTCACGCTCAACCACCGGTTCGCTCCCGATCGGCGCGCCGGCGACGCCGAGCGAAGTGTCCGCCAGCTGCTCGCTCCCGTCCTGGAGGCCGGCGACCGGGTCGAGGTGGTCGACTGGGCCGACGGCGCGCTCCCGTCGCTCGGACACCCGCTCCTGCGCGGCCTGATCGACCGCAACCAGCTGGCCATCGAGGCCAAGCTGGGCTGGACCGACGTGGCGTTCTTCGCCGAGCGGGGCATCCCGGCCGCCAACCTGGGGCCGGGCGACCCGCTCCTGGCCCACACCGCCGGGGAGCGGGTCGACCGTGAACCGCTCGATCGGACCTACGCGGTCCTGGCCGACCTGCTGACCCACCCGGTGTCGGGCGACTGACCGCGGCGCCGACCGCAACCGGCCGGCGTCAGAGCTTGCGGAGGACCGTGACCACCCGACCGAAGATCGTGACCTCGTCGGGGTCGAAGGTGAGCGGCGCCATCGACGAGTTGGCCGGCTCGAGGACGATGGTGTCGCCCGATCGCTGCAACGTCTTCACCGTGGCCTCGTCGCCGGGGATGCCGGCCACGACGATCTGGCCGTCGTCGGCACTTGACTGGACCCGGGCGACGACCAGGTCGCCGTCGAGGATGCCGGCCTCGATCATGGAGTCGCCCCGCACCCTGACCATGAACAGCTCGCCGTCGCCGGTGAGATCGGCCGGGACCGGGACGACCTCGTCGACGTTCTCCTGGGCCAGCACACCGGTGCCGGCCGCCACGTCGCCCACCAGTGGCACGTGCCGTACCGGCCGGCGATCGATGGCCGCCGCTCCCGAAGTGGGGTCGTAGCGCACCTCGATGGCGCGGGGCTTCGACGGGTCGCGCCGCAAGAAGCCGAGCCGCTGGAGTGTGGCCAGGTGCGAGTGCACCGTGGACGGGGAGGTGAGCCCGACCGCGGCGCCGATCTCGCGGACCGACGGCGGGTAGCCCCGTTCTCGGCTCTGCTGGTCGATGAACTCGAGGATCCCTCGTTGGCGATCGGTCAGCTCGTCGGTCATGGCGTCTCCTTGCACTCCTCGATGGGCCCTCGTCGGTGGCGCTCGACATCGCTTGACATCGAACAGGTGTTCGTGTTGGATGGGTGTCAGAACAGATGTTCGTAGAACCTATGTTCGCCGAACGTTCGTTCTACGTCAAGCATTTCGAGCGAGTACCTCATTTCCGACGAGCACCGTCACACCCCCTCGGGAGAATGCCGACCATGGCAGCAGCGATGATTCCCCACCTGGATCACCCCGGTTTCGACCACACCGGCTTCGACGATCCCGGCGCCGACGAGCTCGTCGTGCCGGCCGGCGTCTACCGGCGCCGGCGGCTCCTGGCTGCGGTGTTGACGGCGGTGCTGGCCTACGGGGCCTGGTCGTTGGCCCTCGATGTCGGCGACCGGCTCCTCACCGGCGAGGCCGGGGCCGACGCGGTCGCCAGCGACGCGCCGGCCGAGGTCTGGGTGGTGCAGCCCGGCGACACCCTGTGGTCGATCGCGGTCGAGCTGGGTGGCGACGTCGACGTGCGCCAGCGGGTCGACGAGCTGGCCGACGCCAACGGTGGCCCGATGCTCGAGGTCGGCCAGCGCCTGGTGATCCCACCGGGCTGATCCGACCCGCCGCTTCGCTGTCGCGGCACCGGGATCGAACGACGGGGTGTGCCGGTTGGGGCGCCGCAGTACGGTCTCGACGTGCGCTGCCCCCGATGTGGAAGCCTCGACGACAAGGTCGTCGACTCCCGCCTGTCCGACGACGGCGCCGTCACCCGGCGCCGGCGCCAGTGCACGTCGTGCGAGCACCGCTTCACGACCTTCGAACGGCTCGAGGTGCCGGCGGTCTCGGTGATCAAGCGGGGCGGCGAGTCGGTGCGCTTCGAGCCGGCCAAGCTCGAGTCGGGGGTGCGGGCCGCCATCAAGGGTCGCCCGGTGAGCGACGAGCAGGTAGCTGGTCTCATCGCGTCGGTCGTCGAGCGGGTCGGCCACCGGGGCGGCTCGGTCACCAGTGAGCAGCTCGGGCTCGACGTGCTCGAGCTGCTGGCCGACGTCGACCACGTCGCCTACCTGCGCTTCGCCAGCGTGTACAAGGGCTTCGACGATCCCGAGGACTTCCAGCGAGAGGTCGGCCTCCTGAAGCAGACGCCGCCCAAGTCGGCCTGAGCCGGCGCCGGCGTACTCAGCGGCGCCGCAGGTAGCGGAGGAACAACAGGCCGTCCTCGGTCAACACGTGGGCCAGCTCGAACGGGAGCGACCCGGCGTCGTCGCCCCGGGCGATCCTCAGGCTGTCGCCGCCGATCATGAGCGGCGACACGGTCAGGCAGAGCTCGTCTATCGAGTCGCTCGCGATCAGCTGACCGTTGAGCGACGGTCCACCCTCGGCCAGGACGACGCCGGCCCCGGCCCGACCCATCTCGACCAGCGCCCGTTCGAGGTCGACCGACTCTTCGCCGAGCACCAGCACGTCGGCAACCTCGGCGGCCGCGCTCAGTCGGTCGGGTGGGGCGCTCTCGGCCGTGAGCACCAGCGGCGGCCTCTCGGCCTCGGTGAACAGCGACGAGTCGAGGTCGAGGTCCATCGATCGGGTCACCAGTGCCATGCGGGGGACCTCGGCCTGGCCCCGCATCCGGCGCCGTTGCCGAGCGGTGTCCGACAGGCGCGGCGGGCCGTAGTCCTCGGCTCGGGCGGTGCCGGCCGCCACGAGGATGACGTCGGCGAGGGCCCGCAGCGCCGAGAACACCGCCTTGTCGGCCGGACCACCCAGCCCGCCGGAGCGGCCGTCGACCACGGCCGCACCGTCGACGCTGGACACCATGTTGAGCAGGAGCCACGGACGCGGCTCGGCGCTGGGCCGATCGGCCGCGTAGGCGGCATCGGGGTCGATCTCGGCCATTGGATCCGGGAAGAGACGCTTCATCGGAGGGCACGCTAACCCGGGACCCCGGCACTGTGGACGAGGCGGGCTGCGCTCCACAGCGAAATACACAGCGGCCGGGGCACATTCCACAAGATGTCCTCTTTCGATCCACAGGGCGCCCTCCGTACAGTCCTACCCGGACCGAGCTGCGGCCTCCACGACCGGAAGGTGGCTGACGTCAACTGGCCCTGCGGGGTCAGGCGACTCCATGAGGACCGTCTCAGGCGAAGGGATAGTGCCTTCTCACGGAGGGCACCCTCTACCTGGTCGTCGTGTCGCAGCTCGGTCCCCTCTCATTCCCGGGGCCGTCACACCCGCTCGGTATCCTGGTCCCCACGAATCGGTCGAGCGAGGCGCCCGGTCAAGCCGGCGCCATGGCCCGGAGGCGACATGTCAACTGACAGAGCAGCACTCGGTGCGCCTGGGGACGACGCGGCCGCGGGCGTCCACCCCCTCGCCCTGGGCATCCGCCGCCACTACACGGTCGAGGGGGTCGACGCCTACGACACGGTCGAGTGGGAGCGGCGCGACGCCGTGATCGCCAACCTGGTCGACGGCTCGGTCGCCTTCGAGCAGCCCGACGTCGAGTTCCCCGCGTCGTGGTCGCTGAACGCGTCCAACATCGTCGCCCAGAAGTACTTCCGGGGCGGGCTGGGCTCGGCCGGTCGCGAGTCGTCGCTGCGCCAGGTCGTCGACCGTGTCGTCGACACGATCACCGAGTGGGGCCACGCCGGTGGCTACTTCGCCGACGAGGCCGAGGCGGCCACCTTCCGGTCCGAGCTGGCGTCGCTGCTCGTGACCCAGAAGGCGGCGTTCAACTCACCGGTGTGGTTCAACATCGGGGTCGAGGGTGTGCCGCAGCAGTCCTCGGCCTGCTTCATCCTCTCGGTCGAGGACACCATGGAGTCGATCCTCAACTGGTACGCCGAGGAGGGGATGATCTTCAAGGGCGGCTCCGGGGCCGGGGTGAACCTCAGCGCCATCCGGGGCAGCGCCGAGCCACTGGGCGGCGGGGGCACCGCCAGCGGGCCGGTGAGCTTCATGCGGGGAGCCGACGCGTCGGCTGGCACCATCAAGTCGGGCGGCAAGACCCGTCGGGCCGCCAAGATGGTCGTGCTCGACGTCGACCACCCCGACATCGACGACTTCATCTGGTGCAAGGCCCGCGAGGAGCGCAAGGCCAGAGTGCTGCGCGATGCCGGCTTCGACGTCGGCTTCGACGGTGCCGACGGCGTGTCGATCCAGTACCAGAACGCCAACAACTCGGTCCGGGTCAGCGACGCCTTCATGGGAGCGGTCGTCGACGACCGGATGTGGGACCTGACCGCCCGCCGCACCGGCGAGGTGCTCGCGTCGCGTCCGGCCCGCGACATCTTCCGCGAGATCGCCGAGGCGGCGTGGGAGTGCGCCGACCCCGGGCTCCAGTTCGGATCCACCATCAACCGCTGGCACACCACCCCGGCGGCCGGGCCGATCAACGCGTCGAACCCCTGCTCGGAGTACCTCCACCTCGACAACTCGGCCTGCAACCTGGCCAGCCTCAACCTGCTCGCGTTCCTGGCCGACGACGGGTTCGACATCGAGGGCTTCCGCAACAGCGTGCGGGTGCTGATCACGGCCCAGGAGATCCTCGTCGGCAACAGCCACTACCCGACGGCGGCGATCGCCGAGACCACCCGGGCCTTCCGCCAGCTCGGGCTCGGCTACGCCAACCTCGGCGCGCTGCTCATGGCGCTGGGGCTCCCCTACGACAGCGACGAGGGCCGGGCCGTCGCCGCGGCCGTGACCGCCCTGATGACCGGTGAGGCCTACGCCACGTCGGCTCGCATCGCGACCCGGCTGGGCCCCTTCGACGGCTTCGCCGCCAACCGCGAGCCCATGCTGGGCGTGCTCGACATGCACCGTCAGGCGCTGGCCGACGTCGACCATGAGCTGGCCCTACCCGACGTCCTCGACGCGGCTCGGTCGGCCTGGAACGAGGCCTGCGAGCTGGCGGCGGCCGGTGGCGTGCGCAACGCCCAGGCCACGGTGCTGGCCCCGACCGGCACCATCAGCTTCATGATGGACTGCGACACCACCGGCATCGAGCCCGACCTCGGTCTGGTCAAGACCAAGCGGCTGGCCGGCGGGGGGACCATGAGCATCGTCAACCAGACGGTGCGCCGGGCGTTGCGGCGGCTGGGCTACGGGTCCGACCAGATCGACGCCATCGTCGACCACATCGACGCCCACCACACGGTGCTGGGCGCCCCCCACCTGGCGGCCGAGCACGTGGCCGTGTTCGCCTGCTCCATGGGCGACAACGCCATCGACTACATGGGCCACGTCCGGATGGTCGCCGCCACCCAGCCGTTCCTGTCGGGGGGCGTCTCCAAGACCGTCAACCTGCCCGAGACGGCAACGGTCGACGACATCGAAGCCCTCCACCTCGATGCCTGGCGGCTCGGCGTGAAGGCCATCGCCGTGTACCGCGACAACTGCAAGCTGAGCCAACCGCTCTCGATCGGCCACGCCGGCGCCGACCACGCCGAGTCGGCCCCGCCCGAGCCCGGCGTGGAATCGTCGGCCGAACCGGTGCGCCGCCGGCTGCCCCGATCGCGGACCTCGCGCACCTTCGAGTTCCGGGTCGCCGACTGCAAGGGCTTCGTCACCGTGGGCGAGTACGCCGACGGCCGGCCCGGCGAGATCTTCGTGCGGGTCTCCAAGCAGGGCTCGACCCTTGCCGGCATCATGGACGCCTTCGCCATCGCCATCTCGCACGGACTGCAGTACGGGGTCCCGCTGCGGGGCTTCGTCGAGGCCTTCGTGGGTATGCGGTTCGAGCCGCAGGGCATGACCGACGACCCCGACATCCGCATCGCCCACAGCCTGATGGACTACCTGTTCCGCCGCTTGGCGATCGCCTACCTCTCCCCCGAGGAGCGGGCCGAGCTCAACATCTTCACCACCGGTGAGCGCACCCAGCCCACGCTGCCCGGGGTCGAGGAGCAGGCCACTCCGACCGTCCAGGGGGCCGACATGCCGCCCGACCCGCCGTCGGTGCCGTCGGCCTACCAGCTGGCCATGCTCGACGCCGAGAGCCACAACCCTGCGCCCCTGGACCCCAACGCGCCCATGTGCATGCAGTGCGGCACGGCCATGATCCGGGCCGGGTCGTGCCATGCCTGCGCCAGCTGTGGCGCCACCAGCGGCTGCTCCTAGGCCTTGGGAAGGGCCACGAAGGTGACCGCCACGTAGTGGACGGCGGCCGCCGCGATCACCAGCACGTGGAACAGCTCGTGGTACCCGAACCATCGGGGCCACGGATCGGGGTGACGGAAGGCGTAGATCACCGCACCGCTGCTGTAGAGCACCCCTCCGACGATCAACAGGACGAAGCCGGCGACGCCGAGCGAGCGCCAGAGGTCGTCGACGACCAGCAACGCAGCCCAGCCCACCGCCAGGTAGAGGGCCACGGCGAACGCCGTCGGGGCCTGCGGCCACAGGATCTTCGACGCCACGCCGACGCCGGCGCCGATCCAGACGACGAGGAGCAGCAGCAGACGGGTGTCGCCTCCGAGGCCGAACACGGCGACCGGGGTGTAGGTGGCAGCGATGGCCACGAAGATCATGGAGTGGTCGACCGTCTTCACGATCTCGCGGGCCCGGTGGGCCCAGGGGATCCGGTGGTAGATCGCGCTGACGCCGAACAGGGCGACGATCGCGCCGGCGTACAGCGCGATCACCCCCCGGGGTGAGCCTCCCGGCGCCGACACGATGACGATCGGGGCGAGCGTGATGGCCGCGATGCAGGCCGCAGCATGGAACCAGCCCCGAAGGCGCGGTCGCAGGGCCGCTGCGTGGTGGTCGAACAGGCTGGTCACGGGGCGGGGGGACCTTTCTCGGCGCCTCGGTGTCGGGCGCCTCAGTCTAGGTCGGCACCCGCCACCTCGGTATGAGCCCTCTCCACCCTGGATTTGTGACCGCTGAGGCCGCTGTGGCGTGCCCCAACTAGTCATAGATGCAGGGAGGGGAGGTTCAGGGGTGGCCGAGCAGGGCGAGCATGGTGGCGGGGACGGTGTCGTCGCCGGCGGCCAGCCGGGCGGCCCGCTCGACGTTCACGGCATGGAAGTCGTGGCCGGGCCACTCATCCCAGGCGCCGGGCGCCAGCGCGGTCGGGTCACCGGCCGCGGCGGCACAGGCCCGCAGGTAGGCCTGCTGGACCCGGACCTCGTCCTCGCCGCCGACAGGCCCGTGGCCCGGAACGATCACCGAGCCCAGCTCGAGCACC
>JBFJYB010000075.1:0-9054 GCA_041622835.1 Acidimicrobiales bacterium
CGACCGCGACGAGGGCCGCGAACGCCTCGGGGTCGCTGACGGCGAGATCGGCCAGCACCTTGCGGTCGACGCTGATGTCGGCCTCCTTCAACCCGGCGATGAAGCGGCTGTAGCTCGTTCCGTTCTGGCGGCAGGCAGCGTTGATGCGCTGGATCCACAGCCGTCGGAACTGGCCCTTGCGGGCCCGGCGGTCGCGGTACGCGTACTGGAGCGAGTGCATGACCTGCTCGTTGGCGGCGCGGTACGACCTGCTCTTGTTGCCGTAGTACCCCTTGGCCCGGGCCAGGGTGGCCCGGCGGTGCTTCTTGCCCTGGACGGCGCGCTTGACCCTCGCCATGGCTGCTCCCTTCGTTGGTGTGGTCGGTTCGCCCGCTCAGATGCCGAGCTGACGGCGGACGTGGCTCTCGTCGGCCGAGCTGACCTCGGCCTCGCGGCGAAGCTGGCGGATCCGCTTGGGTGACTTCTTCTCGAGGATGTGGTTCTTGTTGGCGCGTCGGCGCCGCAGCTTGCCCGATCCGGTGGTCTTGAACCGCTTGGCTGCACCGCGGTGCGTCTTCATCTTCGGCATGTGGGTCGTACTCCGTGGTTGGGCCGGCGGTGCCGCCGGGAACTCGCTAGGTGTCGGCCTCGGTCTCGCCGGCCTCGGTCTCGCCGGTCTCGGCCTCGGTCTCGGAGCTCTCGGCCTCGGCGGCGGCCGCGGCCTGGGCGGCGGCTTCGGCCTCTCGCTCCTCGGCACGCCGCCGGCGCTCGAGCGCCGGCTTGTCCGGGGCCAGCACCATCACCATGTTGCGGCCATCGAGCTTGGGATAGGCCTCGATGTTGGCGATCTCGTCGACTTCCTCCGCGACGTGGTCGAGGATCCGACGTCCGAGCTCGGGGTGCTGCATCTCGCGCCCCCGGAACATGATCGTCAGCTTCACCTTGTGGCCCTCCTCGAGGAAGGCCTTGACCTTGCGGGTCTTGGTGTCGAAGTCGCCGGAACCGATCTTCGGCCGGTACTTCATCTCCTTGATGACGACGTTCGTGCTGTTGCGTCTCGACTCCTTGGCGCGCTGGGCGGCCTCGTACTTGAACTTGCCGTAGTCCATGATCCGACAGACCGGCGGATCGGCCTTGTCGGCCACCTCCACCAGGTCCAAGCCAGCTTCACGGGCCAGTCCGAGCGCTTCGGGCAGCGGTCGGATTCCGATCTGTTCGCCCTCGGACGACACCAGCCTGACCTCTCGGGCCCGGATGCGGTCGTTGATCCGCGGCTCGCTGTTCGTCGACGCAGCTATGGCCGATCACTCCTCAGCAATGGCACTCCTCCATTGGTCAATCGCTTCCTGCTGGGCCACGTGTGGCCCTGAACGCAAACGACGGGTGTCGATGAGACACCCGTCCACGCCGGACCGGACCGCCGACCGGAATCGACTGTACCGTTTCACCGCAGACCCGGAACGCATGGGACCGGGCGCTCGCGCAGCTCGGCCATGGCCGGGTGGGGGTCTCTACCCCGCTTGCCCTCAGTTGTAGCCGCCTACAGTACCAGCCATGCGACCAGACACGTCATGTCGACTCTCGAAGCAGCCAACCACCGGGCCCGCGACCGTCGACGGGCAGCCATGAGCCTCTGGACGCCGAGCGGCGAGCACCCCGTCGGACGCGACCGGCCGTCGGATACCTCGGCGCCGTCCGAGGCCGGCGAGGCGCCCGAAGAGCCCCTGGGCCCCACCTCCCTCGACGACCTCGACCCCGAGGACCGGGCCAGGGCCGAGGCGCTGGCCGCCGAGCTGTCCGAGGCACGCGAGCGACTGGCCTCGATGCCGGCTGCCACCGTCGTCGCCAACCACGCCATGGGCCTGTACGAGCTGGCCGCCATCCACCTCGGCCAGCAGCCGCCCGACCTGGCCGAGGCGTCGCTGGCCATCGACGCCATGGGCGGGTTGCTCGACGCCACCACGGGCCGTCTCGACGAGAACGAGGCGGTGCTGAAGGAGGCGATGCACCAACTCAAGATGGCCTTCGTGCAGCTCAGCTCCCAGGCTGGCGACCGCGAGGAAGCCGCACCCGCGACCGACGACTGAGCACCGCCGCACGGCGGGCGCGAGGCCGGCTGGAGCTCGATGTCCAGACATCCGACCACGCCGTCGACTCAATTGTCAGCAGGGAGTCGAGCGACCAGCCCTCAATGGACGATCTTGGCGATCGGGAGCTCGATGATGTCGGTGGCGCCGGCGTCACGCAGGGCGGGGATCAGGATGTTGATCTCGTTCTTGGCCACCACCGACTCGACGGCGTAGCCGGCCCGGCCGGACAGCTCGTTCACCGTCGGTGCCTTCATCGTCGGGAGCAGCTCCACGATGGCGTCGAGGCCATCGCGGCTCACGTTGAGCTTCACGAGCACCTTCCCCCTGGCCTCCAGCACCCCCCGCAGCAGGGTGTGGATCTGGCCCATGGCATGGGCCTTCTCCGGATCGTCGAACGAGGTCGGGTTGGCGACCAGCTCGGTGAACGACGTCAGGATGGTGTCGATGACGCGCAGCCCGGCCGCCCGCAGAGCGCGACCGGTCTCGGTGAGATCGACCACCGCGTCGACGATGTCGGGTGCCTTGGCCTCGGTCGCCCCGTACGAGAGCTGGACGTCGGCCTCGATCCCCTCCTTCTCGAAGTAGCGGCGTGTGAGTGCCGGGTACTCGCTGGAGACCCGCACGCCCTGGGGGAGGTCCTCGACCCGGACCCACGGAGAATCGACGGGAACGGCCAACACGATGCTCACCGGCCGGGCCGTCGCCTTCGAGTAGTGCAGCTCGCCCAACGAGACGACGTCGCTGGCCGTCTCCTCGATCCAGTCCCGGCCGGTGATCCCGAGGTCGAACAGTCCTTCGGCCACGTACCGGGGGATCTCCTGCGGTCGCAGGATGCGGACGTCTTCGATGCGGGGGTCGTCGATCGAGGCCTGGTAGGCCACGGCCGAGCTACGCGAGACCGACAGGTCGGCCGCGTCGAACAGCTCGAGAGTCGCCTTCTCGAGCGAGCCCTTCGGTAGTACGAGCCGCAGCATGGTCCCGCACGGTATCGGGGCGCGGCCGCCCCGGAGCGGACTACTCGATATCCAGGCGCAGATCGTCGCCCAACCGGCGCACGTCGACGACCCGGCCCCGCCAGAGATCGTCGACGGTCGCGGCGCCGGCCCCACCGAACATGGCCTTGGCGTCGTCGCCGCCGGAGAACGCCGGCGCGAGATAGACGACGTAGCGATCGACGAGGCCGGCCCGATGGAACGCACCCGACACCGACGACCCACCCTCCACCAGCAGCTGCACCACGCCCTGGCGCCCCAGCTCGTCGAGCACCTCGGCCAGGTCCCCGCTCATCTCGAGGGCGGGACGGACGCGGGACGGATCGGGAGCCCGGCCCAACACCACGCGTCGGGGCTGGACGTCCGCCAGTGCGACCCCGGTCGGGAGGTCGGCGTCGCGCACGGTCAGCGAGGGGTCGTCAGCCCTGACCGTTCCCGCGCCGACCAGGACCGCGTCGCTCTCGGCCCGCAGGCGATGGGCGTCGGCGCGAGCCTCGGGACCGGTGATCCACCGGCTCGACCCGTCGGGCGCGGCGATGCGGCCGTCGAGGGTCGCGGCCAGCTTGGCCACGACGTAGGGCCGACCGGTGCGCCGGTGGACGAGGTAGGCGGCGAGCTGACGCTCGACCACCCCCGCCCGCACGCCCACGACCACCTCGATCCCGGCCGACCGCAGGGCCGCGATGCCCCGGCCGTCGACCTCGGGGTCGGGATCCTCGATCCCGACGACCACACGCGAGACCCCGGCGGCGATCACCGCGTCGGTGCACGGTCCGGTCCGCCCCTGGTGCGAGCACGGCTCGAGGGTCGTGTAGAGCGTCGCGCCGTGCGCCGCGTCCCCGGCGCGGTCCAGCGCCTCACGTTCGGCGTGGAGCCCACCCGGGGGGTTGGTCCGACCCTCGTAGCTGTCGCCTCCGACGACTACGAGCGCACCCACCCACGGATTGGGGGAGCTGGTGAAGCGAGCGGTGGCGGCCAGCTCGACCGCCCGGTCCATGTGGGCCAGATCGTCGGGCCGGACGTCAGTGCGGGGTCGGGGCATCCGCCATCAGCCGGATGACGTGGGGCACGACATCGAGCACGGCCTCGGCACACTCCACCGCCCCCTTCGGTGAGCCGGGGGTGTTCAGGATGAGGGCGGTCCCCCGGGTTCCGGCGACCGCACGCGACAGCCGACCGAGGGGGTTGACGAGCCGCATCGCCTCGGCCAGCCCGGGCGCCTCCCGCTCGATGACGGCCCGCGTGGCCTCGGGCGTGAGGTCGCGCTGGCCGAAGCCGGTCCCGCCGGTGGTGACGATCACGCCCGTGAAGCCGTCGGCCATCGAGGCCAGCGCGCTCGACACCGGCTCGACGCCGTCGGCCACGGCGCGGCGATCTGCGATGTCGTAGCCGGCGCCGACGAGCAACTCGACGAGGGCCTCGCCCGAGCGGTCGTCGCGGGTCCCGGCGATCACCCCGTCGGACACGGTGAGGACCTTGGCCCGCAGACCAGCGGTGTCGAGGTCAGCCATGGCGCCGACGGTAGCGGAACACGGTCATGCCGTCGGTGTCGTGATCCTGGGGCAGAAGCTGCGCTCCCCTGCCCCACGGCTGCCAGGGCTCGCCGGGCGGATCCGGTTCCAGCTGCGGCAGATCCCGCTCGACGACCTGGTCGATCCCTCGTGTCTCGGCGTCGGTCATGGTGCAGACGGAGTACACCAGGGTGCCCCCCGGCTCGAGCAGGTCGGCGGCGGCGTGCACCAGCGCCAACTGGATCGGGATCAGGCGCCCGATGGAGTCGGGGTCGATCCGCCACCGAGCGTCGGCCCGTCGTCTCAGTGCGCCCAGACCGGAGCACGGGGCGTCGACCAGCACCCGCTCGAACCGTCCCGACCGGAGCGGCGGGCACCTCCCGTCGGCGGTGGCGACCGGCAGCCGGTGGCCGGTCGCCTCGCTGGCCTCGACGACCAGGCGGGCCCGGCTCACCCGACGATCGGTGGCGACGACCTTGGCGCCGGTCGCCGCCAGGGCGGTGGCCTTGCCTCCCGGTCCGGCACAGAGGTCGGCCACCAGCTCGCCCGACCCGGCACCGAGCACGTCCACCACCCACTGCGAAGCGAGATCCTGGACGTACCCGTCGGCGCGGGTGGTGACCGGAGGCGTCTCGTTCATGCGTTCCAGGGCGGCGAGCGCGGCCGCGAGCCCCAGATCCGCCGACAGGTGGTCGACGATCCAGTCCGGGTAGCTCAGACGCGTGGCCTCGTCGGGCCAGGACGGCTCGAGGTCGCTCACCCGGCGCAGCACCGCGTTGACCAGCCCGCGCGCCCGCTTCGGCACGACCTCGACCGTCGCGCCCACCGCGGCATGGGCCGGCGTCCCGAGCATGTGCAGCTGGTAGGCGCCCATCCGCAGCGCCGCCCGCACCACCGGCTCGACCGTTCGGAACAGGAACGGTTCGATCAACCAGTCGCAGGCCCGGCGCATCCGGGTCGTGCCGTAGACCAGCTCGGTCACGAAGCGGCGGTCGCGCTCGTCGAGGTCGGAGTCGGCGAGCAGGCTCGGGACGACGAGGTTGGCGTAGGCGCCCCCCGAGTCGACCCGCACCAGCGCCTCTACGGCAACGGCCCGGGCACCGCTCACGAGCCGAGCCGCGTCCCCGGCTCCAGCCGAGCGCCGGCGAGGAAGGCCTCGATCGAGCGGCGCGGCCGTCCCTCCAGCTGAACCTCGACCAGCCCGAGCGCGCCGTCACCGGTGCCGACGAGGGGTCCGACCAGCTCACCGGGCGGGAGCTGGTCGGGCCGAGGGGCCGTGGTCGACCAGACCTTGAGGCGCTTCGAGTCGAGGGTCGTCCATGCGCCACCGACCCGGACCAGCCGGTCGATCTCGGTCGCCGGCTGCGACCAGTCGATCTCCAGCTCGGCGGTGTCGATCTTGGCGGCGTAGGTCGGCTCGCCGACCTGGGGGTGGGGTTCGCCCAACCCGTCGACCAGCGCGTCGACCAGCAGCTCGCTGCCCATCTCGACCAGCCTGGCCCGCAGCTCCTCGGCGGTCTCGCGCTCGTGGATCGGGGTCTCGGCCATCCGGTACACCGGGCCGGTGTCGAGCGTCTCCTCCAGCGCCATGAGCGAGACCCCGGTCTGCTCGTCCCCGGCCAGGATGGCCCGCTCGACCGGCGCGGCGCCGCGCCAGCGAGGCAGCAACGAGAAGTGCATGTTCACCAGCGGGAGCCGGTCGAGCACGTTCGACCGGACGAGCCGCCCGTAGGCGACCACGATCCCGAGATCGGCCTCGGCGCCGAGCACGTCGTCGACCCGATCGGTGACCGGGATGCCCAGCTCGATCGCACCGGCCTTCACGGGGCTGGGCTCGGGCGTCCCCCGCCGACCCCGCCGCCTGTCGGCGCGGCTCACCACCAGGGCCACCTCGAAGCCGGCGGCGCACAGTGCCCGCAGCGGCGAAACCGCCGCCTCGGGGGTTCCCAGGTACACGAGCCGGCGCACGTCGGCCGGCGGTGGGATCACGGAAGGCTGAGGCCGCGTGACGGGGCAGATTCGGAGGCGACTGCCCGCTCCCGGAGCGTCTTCATGGCCTCGCGGCGCTGGTCGCCGTCGAGCCGATCGAGCAGGAGCACCCCGTCGAGATGATCGAGCTCGTGCTGGAAGAGCCGGGCCAGGAGCTCGTCGGCCTCGATCGACACCTCGTTGCCGTCGAGGTCGAGGCCCTCGAGGTGCACCTGCTTGGGCCGGACGATCTCCCACGACAGCTCGGGAATCGACAGACAGCCCTCGTCGAAGACCCACTCCCCGTCGGACTCGGTGATGCGAGGGTTGACCAGGACGCGAGGACCTTCGCCGATGTCGTAGACGAACAGCCGCTTCTTCACGCCGACCTGCGGCGCGGCCAGCCCGAGACCGGGCACTTCGTACATGGTCGTCAACATCTCGTCGGACAGCCGAGCCAGGCGCCCGTCGATGTCGGTGACGTCGTCGGCCCGCGTGCGCAGCACGGGATCGCCGACGATGCGAATCGCGTAGGGTGCCATCCCCCAAGGCTACCGTCGTCGCGGTGGCCGCCGATCCCGACGCGTCGCCCGGAGAGCACTACTTCACCAGCCGGCCCGACACGCCGTCGGAGCCGATGACGGTTCACCTCGCCCTCCCCGACCTGCGTGCCGACCTGGCGACCGACCGGAGCGTGTTCTCTCCGAGACAGGTCGACCCCGGGACCCGGATCCTCCTCGTCGACGGACCCCCGATCGTGGCGCCGACCGGACGCCTCCTCGACCTGGGCTGCGGGTACGCGCCGATCGCCTACGCGCTGGCCCGGCGCGCTCCGGCCAGCGAGGTGTGGGCCGTCGACGTCAACGAGCGGGCGCTCGGGCTGGCCGAGCAGAACCTGGCCGCCTGCCCGAACGCCCAGGTCCGCCACGTGGACGACGTCCCCGACGACCTCACCTTCGACGAGATCTGGTCGAACCCACCGATCCGCATCGGCAAGGTCGCCCTCCGGCGGCTGCTCGTCACGTGGCTCGCGCGCCTGGCCCCCCGCGGCCGGGCCGTGCTCGTCGTGCAGCGCCACCTCGGCGCCGACTCCCTGGCCGAGTGGCTGCGCACCGAGGGCTGGGACGTGACCCGGCTGCGGTCACGCATGGGATATCGCATCCTCGAGGTCACGTCGACGTGAGGCACCACGACGGGACCGAGCTGAAGCGGCTCCACCGCGAGTGGCGACGGCGCACCACCGGGCGGGTCGGGCTGGTCCTCGACGGGATCCAGAACCCGTTCAACGTCGGTGCCATCGTGCGGACCGCCGCCGCCTACCGCGTCGAGGAGCTCTGGCTCCTCGGTGACGGGCCCGCCCCCGACTCCGAGCGAGTCGGGAAGACGGCCATGGGGACCCATCGCTACCTCCGGTGGTCTCGCCACGAACAGGCCGACCCGCTGGCCGACGCGGTCGCTTCGGCCGGCTACCGGCTGATCGCGGTCGAGCTGGCCCACGGCGCGTCCCCGTTGCACGAGCTCGACCTGACCGGCGACGTCTGCCTCGCTGTCGGTCACGAGGACCGGGGCGTTCGCAGCGAGCTGCTCGAGCGCTGCGAGGCCGTCGGGTACCTGCCCCAGCTCGGGCGGGTCGGCTCGCTGAACGTCGCAACCGCGGCCGCCATGGCCGTCTACGAGGCCCGCCGCCAGGGCTGGGCCTGACCCAGCCGGCCACCTGCCGTCACACCCGGGGCGGATCGACCGCGATCCGCAGTCGTCCCGGCGGCCGCTCCACCCGGTTGAGCTCGTCGGCGAGCCGGGCCCGGTCGTCGCTCCGGACCAGGTACCGCCCGCCCGAAGGGCCGGCGACCTCGAGCCCGATCGGCGACCCGAGCCGGGCCACGAACTCGGCCGCCGCCGCCCCCGAGATCTCCGCCATGGCGCCGAACGGCGGCAGCCCGAGCTCGACACGACGTCGCCGATCGGCGGTCGACAGCGCGGCAGGGTCGCCGTGCAGAGCGGCCTGCACGACCTCGTGCCCGGGCCGGCGGGTCTGCACGAGGGTCCGGGCGCCCTCGCGTCGGCCGCCGACCAGACGAGCCGCCCGGCTCAGCAGAGCGAGGGCCTGCTCGTGGGCCCGAAAGCGCGGTGCGAGCAGCTCCTGGTCGAAGTCGAGGAACGCGACCGCGTCGAGCCGGTCGATCTGGTGCAGCAGCGCCTCGGTGCCGAGGACCACCCGGGTGTCCCGGCCGCCGTGCCACCCTCCGGCGGTCAGCTCCGCGACCGGCTCGCGGACCAGTGCCTCCAGCTCCTCGCGGGCCCGGGTGACGCCGAGTCGCCGATTCTTGAACCGGGTGCCGCCACAGAAGCTGCACACGACGGGCCGCCGGTGGCCGCACGAACGGCACACCAGCTCGCCGGCGTCGTCCTGGCCCATCGCCGCGCCGCACCGCTCGCACGAGCCCAGCTCGTCGCACGACGCGCACACGAGCAACCGGCTCCTCCCCCGGCGGTTGACGATGCACCCGACGCGCC
>JBFJYB010000076.1:0-8999 GCA_041622835.1 Acidimicrobiales bacterium
GCTCGCGGAGTCGGGCGAGCACGGTCATGGCAGGTAGTGCGGGGCCCCTCTGGCGTGATCGACGATGCCCAGCTCGACCAGCCGGTTCTCGACAGCCGCCACCATCTCCGGTTCGACGGTGGTCGCGGTGGCGAAGCTGGTCACCTCGAGCCAGGCGTCGGCCTCGGTCGGGGACAGGCCGTACCGATCGGAGATCATCGTCGACGCCGACGCCAGCCCGCTGAACGCGGTCGCCTCTCTAGCGACGGCGGTGAGCACGCCGCCGAGCACCGAGCGCGCCTCCGGCTGCGCGAGCAGCGCGTCGGAGGCGGCGACTACGAACGCCGGCCATGGAGTCGGCTGCACGTCGATACGTCGGAATTCGCCGGCCTCGACCAGCGGGCTGGTCATGAAGCGGTCCCACAGGAACACCTCGGCATCGCCGCCGGCCAGAGCAGCCCGGGCGCCGTCGAGGTCGCCGACCGCCACGAACGAGTCGCCGTCGAGTCGGAGGCCGAGCCGATCGGCCAGCACGTGGGCCATCAGGTGCGAGCCGGACCCGAGCCGGGAGATGGCGAAGCGGACCCCGTCCAGGCCGGTCGACTCCAGCGACGAGCGGCCGGCGACATGCACGCCCCACTGAAGCGGCGAAGTGGTGTAGAGCCGAACCATGCGAGCCGGGAGCCCGCCGGCGATGGCCGCAACCAGGCCCTCGGTGAGGGCCACGATCACGTCGAGGTCGCCTGCGGCCAGGGCGGCAGTCATCTGACCGGTGCCGCCCGGCTGGTCGTGCCAGTGGACCTCGACGCGGCCGTCGCTCAGGGCACCGGACTCGGCGGCGAGATGCCAGGGCAGGTTGAAGTGCTCCGGGACACCCCCGACTCGCAGATCCAACGGTCCCTCCTCGTGCCAGGCGTCGGGCCTCTCCGACGAGCTTGTCATCCCGAACGCCTGCCCGACGGCCACATGATGCCAATAGCGTTGGCGCGGGTGTTCTGGAGCACGGGGAGACGGGCGATCGCCATCAGCGGGCTCAGCCTGGTCCTGCTGGTGAGCGTCCTTGCCGACCGGACCCGAGACGAGCCACCGCCGCCGGCGCAGTCCTCCGATTCGACGCTGGCGCCCGGTGCCGACGCAGCACCCGTAGCGAGCCTCGATGCGCCGCCGCCGACGCCGGGCGCAACACCGGCTCCGACCGCGACAGCTGTCCCGGCGACGTCGCCGACTCCCTCCGAGGACGATCCGCCCACCCGGGCGCTGGCCGACCTTCCCCTGGTCGGGCCGGGAACGTTCGACTACGCCCCGCCGTCGGACTCCCCGGTCGGAACCGCCCCGTACCTGCGGTATTCGGTCGCGGTCGAGCACGACATCGGCCTCGACCCCGACCTCGTCGCCGCCTTCGTCGACGCGACCCTGGCCGATCCCCGCAGCTGGATCGGCGATGGCCGTACCGGGTTCGAACGGGTGGCAGAGGGGGGAACCTTCACGCTCGTCGTGGCGTCGCCGGCCACCGTCGACCGGCTGTGCCTCCCGCTCGACACCGCTGGTCAGCTCTCGTGCGGCGCCAACGGCTACATCGCGCTCAACCTGCTCCGCTGGGAGACGGCGGTCGAGGACTGGCCGGCCGACCTGACCACGTACCGGACCTACCTGGTCAACCACGAGGTGGGCCACTACATCATCGGCGCAGCTCACCCGGGCTGTCCGGCTCCCGGCGAGCTGGCCCCGGTGATGATGCAGCAGAGCAAGGGACTCGACGGCTGCCGGCCCAACGGCTGGCCCTATCCCGATCGTGGGGATTGACCCAGCCCCTCGACGTGTCCGGCCGCTACCATCTCTGGCGACCTAGACGTCTGGCGACCTGAATCTCTCTGGCGACAGGGCGGAGCACGGCGCCTACGGGAGGAGCGATGGAGGCTGGCGCGGCAGTCGCCGCTCGACGCCGGGGGACGGCCGGCCACACCAGGAGGCTGGGAGTCTGAGCTCGACCCTCCACGTCCGCCTGTTCGGTGGAATCGACCTGGCCGACGGGACCGGCACGCCGCTGCGCACGCCCACGCACCGCGCCGCCGACCTTCTCGCCTACGTGCTGTTGAACCGGGGCAAGAAGCTGGTTCGGGTGTCGCTCATCGGCGCGCTGTGGCCCGACCTACCCGAGAGCCGGGGCCTGCGTCGACTGAGCCAGGCGCTGTGGAGCCTGGGGAAGGTCTGGCCGACCGACAGCGAGCAGCCGCTCCTTCTCACCACCCGCGAGACGATCGAGCTGAACCCCGACGTCGACATCTGGGTCGACGTGTTCGAGTTCGAGCGGCGCCTCGCCCTCCGCGAGGTCGCCGACGACGACGCGGTCGAAGCTCGAATCGACGACCTTGGCGCGGCGGTGGCGCTGTACCGCGGCGACCTGCTGCAGGGCACCTACGACGACTGGGTGCTGATGGAGCAGGAGCGGTTGAAGCAGCAGTACCTGACCGCGCTCGTCGAGCTCAGCCGGCTCCTCAAGAGCACCGGCGATCTGGCCGGAGCGCTCACCAACTCGCGGCTCCTCACCTTCCACGCGCCGCTCCGCGAAGAGGCCCACCGGGAGGTGATCCGGCTGTGCCATCTGCTGGGTCGCACCAGCGAGGCCATCGAGCAGTACCGGGCCTGCTGCGAGATCCTCGACGACGAGCTGGGCGTCGGACCCGAGCCGGAGACAGTGGCGCTGTACGAGCGGCTGGCGAACACGGTCGACGAGCCCCCGCCGGCCGAGCCGGTCGCCGAGCCGATGGTGCTGGCGCCGAAGTTCGTGGGTCGCGACACCGAGCGGGTCGCGCTCATCGGATGCCTCGAGGAGGCGCTGGCCGGCCGGGGCGCATCGGTACTGATCGAGGGCGACGTCGGCGTCGGGAAGTCGCGTCTGGTCGAGCAGATCGGCGACGACGCCGAGTGGCGAGGGTTCGACGTGGCCGTCGGTGCCTGCCCGGCCGTGTCACGGCCCTACGCCGCCCTGGCCGACGCGATGGCCGCGGCCCTCACCCGCCTGCGGGTCCTCCAGCTGGCGGAGACCGTCGACCCGGTCTGGCTCCGCGAGGTGTCGCGTCTGGTGCCGGCGGTCGACGCCTGGCTTCCCGAGCTGCCGCCGGCCACCGACCTCGACCGCGGCGACGACCGAACCCGCATGCAGGAAGCGCTGGCCCGGGTTCTCGTCGCCGCCGCCCGGGTCCGGCCGCTGTTCATCGCCATCGAGGACGTCCATCTCGCCGACGGTGACACGATGCTCGCCGTGCGCGCCCTGGCCGAGAGCACGAGCCATGCGCCCGTGGTGCTGACCGTGACCTACCGGGGCGACGAAGCCCGCCACCACGGCGAGGTGTGGGACGCGCTGCGCAACCTGGACGCCACGGCGGGGACCCGGCGGATCGCGCTCGGCGCCCTCGACGCCGCCAGCACCGCCGAGCTGGTGCGCAACGTCGGCGTCGGCGCAACCCCCGAGTTCCTGTCGGCGGTCCATCGCGAGACCGGCGGCAACCCGCTGTTCACACTCGAGACGCTGCGGGCGGTCGCCGACGGTGGGGCGGTCGAGACCGATCGAGACCTGCCGGTGGCATCGACCGTGCACGAGGTGATCGCGCAGCGGCTCGAACGGCTCTCCCCGTCGGCGCGTCAGGTCCTGCGGGCCGCGGCGGTGAACCAGGACCCGGTGACCCCCGAGGCGGTCGCACTGATCGGTGACATGAGCGTCGGCGAGGCGTCCACCGGTATCGAAGAAGCGCTGCGACGGTCGCTGACGGTCGAGGTCGATCAGGGCTACCGCTTTGATCACGACCAGGTGCGGCGCATCGTCTACGACGACATCCCGCGGGAAGACCGCGTGACCATGCATCGTCGCGCCGGCGAGATGCTGGAGCAGACCGAGCCCGAGTCGGCCGCCGCCCTGGCCCACCACTTCACCAACGCCGAGGCATGGGACAAGGCGGCGGGGTACAACCGCCGAGCGGCCGAGGCGGCCACCGAGGCTCGCTCGTACGCGCTGGCCGCCGACCACTACGCCCTGGCCATCGACGCCGCCACTCGGGCCGACGTTCCGGCCGGCGACCTGGCCGAACTGGCGCTGTCGCACGAGTCGATCCTCGACGGGCTGGGCCACCGGGCCGAGCAGGCGAGCGCACTCGATCTGGCCGAGGACGCCGGCGACGGCGCGACCGTCGACATCCTGCGCCGGCGTGCGCTGTTGCTGGCCAACGTCGACCGGTTCGACGAGGCGGTGGCGGTGGCCACCCGCGCCGTGGAGATGGCCGAGGCGGGTGACTCGCCGTCCGAGCTGGTCGGCGTCCGGACTGCTTTGGGGCGCATCCTCAGCTGGTGGGGGCGCTCGGCCGACGCCGTGGCACCGCTGGAGGCCGCCGCTGCCCAGACGGCCGACGACGGCGACGCGGCGCGCGCCCACCTGGCGTTGGGCATTGCCCTGGCCGACGTCCAGGAGTACGACCGGGCCGTCGAAGCCCTCGAGCGCGCCAGCGCGCTCTACCGGTCCACCGGGGAGCCGCAGGGCCTGGCCCTGGCCCTCGGTGGGCTGGCTCGAGTGAGCATGGAGCGGGGCGAAACCGAGGCGGCCCGGGCGAGCTACCTCGAGGCCATCGAGCTGTGCGAGACCGTCGGCTACCGCTACGGCGAGGGCTTGAACGAGGTGAACCTGGGCAACCTCGAGCACAGCTCGGGGCGCGTCGCAGAGGCGTTCGATCGCTACGAGACCGCCATCTCGGTGTTCCGGTCGATCGGCAACCGCCGGCTGGAGGCCATGACCTCGCTGAATGCCGCGACCGTGCTCAACGAGCTGTTCGGGTCCGACGACCGGGCGGCTGCCGACGCCCAGTCGGCGCTCGCCTTCCTGGAAGAGGTCGGCGACGAGCGCGGTCAGGCCCAGGGCCTCGAGGTGCTCGGCAGTCTGGCCATCAGCGCCGGCGATCTGGGCGCGGCGCGGGAGCACCTCGGCGCCGGCCTTGCCCTGGCCCGTAGCTGCGGCCACCACTGGCTCGAGGTTCAGATCCTGACAACCCTGGCCCGGCTCGAGCTCGAGGCCGACGATCCCGACGCCGCCCGTCGCTGGCTCGCCGCCGCGACCGAGCTGTGCCGTCGCGACGACCTGTCGGACCTCCTCGTCCAGGCGCGAGCCGTCGAGGCATCGGCGCTGTTGGCGGTGGGATCGGTCGACGAGGCCCTCACTGCTTCGAGCGAGGCGGTCGCTGGCCTGAAGGCTGGCGTGTCCGGACCGCACTTCGTGTGGTGGGCCCACCATGAGGCGGCGCTTGCCGCCGGCCAGGACGACGAGGCGGCCGAAGCGCTGGCCGCAGCTCACCGCGACCTCGACTCGCTGCTGCGGCAGCTCGAGCCGGACGAGCGAGAGCGGTCACTGGCGGGCGTCGCCGCCCATCGAGCCATCCACGAGGTCTGGACCGCGAGCCAGCCCTGCCGGCTGCGGGTCGAGATCCCCGTTGCCGACGCGCCCACCGGCCGACCGCTGCGCGACCACGAGCACATCACGGTCGAGTGGACGGTCGCTCACCCCGACGACGAGCGCATCTCCGGCGCCACCGCCCGTCGCCGACACCGCCTCCTGCGCCTGACTGGCGAGGCGGTCGAGCAGGGCGCGGCCCCCACAGTCGAGGATCTGGCCGAGGCGCTGGGCGTCAGCCGGAGCACGATCCGGCGCGACCTGTCCCAGCTTCGGGACGCGGGCCACGACGTGCGCACCAGGGGCACCCGCCGAACCGGCTGAGGGCACCGCACCTGGCTGCGGCGGCGAGCCCACGGTGGACCGGTGGTGGGCGACACTCGGGAGACGACGGGGGTCCAGAGTCGTACAGCAGGTCACCAGGGGCGGTGCCGGGCACACGGTGAATGAGCCCAAGGTTGGCGCGCGCCTTTGCGCGGGTGGAGACAGGCGCGAGACAGCGACCGACAAGGGTGCAGACACACCTGAGGAGGTCGCTCAATGGTCAAGAAGTTGCAAGCCATGACAGTGCTGTTGGTCCCCGCCATTCTCTGGCTGGCCGATCCCGCCGCCGCGGCGATCCTGAACGGCGGCTGAACCGGCTGGGCGTGCTAACCAGCGCATCGGTGCTGAAATCTGTCGACCGCCCGCGGCGGTGATCGGCACCGATGTGCTGGTTAGCACGCTCGTCGGATGAACCGGCGCCTCATCGGCGCTGACGAGAACACCCAAGATCTGCGGGCGCCGAGCGACCTGCGGGCGGTGATGATCGGGCGATCTACGGGCGTCCCATCGACCCGCCCTGCGGGTTCGATCAGCGGGCGATCTGCGGGCGTCCTAATCGACCCACCGGGCGGGCCCGATCAGCGGGCGCTGACGATCCAGCTGGCCGAGCCCATCCACGTGCCGCCGGCACCGAGGTGGGCCTGGAGGACCGCGCGCAGCGCAGCCTTCACGCGATCGAGGACGTGACGGTCGGGCTCGATGAGCAGATAGCCGGTCGGCAACAGGCGTAGGTAGAAGTCGACACCGGCGTCGACGTCGGTCCCGGCGACGTCGAGCGGCTCGTCGTGGGGCGTGATCTCGACGTCGGCGAAGCCGGCCGAGGTCAAGGTGTCGAGGATTCCGTCGGCCTGGGCCATCGACCACGGTCCGGGCGTGTCGGCCGGGACCGTCGCCTCCTCGGGAAGTATCGCCGCCACCGCCTGGCGGGGCTCATGGGCCCACGGGTTCTCGTCGAGGCTCCTCCAGCACACGAAAGCCAGCCTCCCGCCCGGCCGGAGCGCACGGCGGAGGTTCGTGAAGGCGGCGATGGGATCGTCGAAGAACATCGTGCCCAATCGGGAGTAGAGGGCGTCGAACGAACGCGGCTGGAACGGGTGGCTCTGGGCGTCGGTCTCGACGAACTCGACGTTGTCGACCCGGGCCGCGTCCGCCCGGGCTCGCGCCTCCTCCAGCATCGGCGCCGAGAGGTCGACACCGGTGACGCGACCGGGTTGCACCGCCGCGGCGAGCTCGAGCGTCGTCGTGCCGCACCCGCAGCCGATGTCGAGGACTGCCTCGCCCTGGCGGGGGAGCAGCCTCGCGAAGGCAGCCTCGCCCAGTGGGGCGAGCAACCGGTCGAGGGTGTCCTGGAACTCGACCCAGACTCGCCCCCGCGTTCGCCAGTACTCGGCCATGGGCGTCGCCGAGGTCGGTCCGTCGTGGACGTCGCTCATCGAGGGCTCCGTACGGCCGTCACTGGAGCGCCGGGTCGGTGCAGTTCTCGAAGCCGCCCGCACCGTTGTCGGTGGTGTCGACGAAGTCCGGGAGGTACCCGGAGCCGGGGTCCCGGGTCTCGAACCATCGGATGACCCCGTCGGCGAGGGCCTGGGCCTCGGCCCGCTGGACATCGGTCCGGGCGAGCAGAGCCGCCTCCGGCGGGTTGCTGAGATACAGGAACTCGGTGATCACCGAGACCACACCCGGGGTTCGCCGGTGGATGCCGTAGAAGTCCCCGCCCCGCGCGTTGAGCCGGCTGCTCACCCCGGCTCGGACGGTGGCCACCCACGACGTCGGGAAACGCTCGGCCGCCGCGACCAGCTCCTCGTAGAGAATCCCGCCCAGCCGCCGCGAGCGGCGTGAGTCGTGCTGCACGAACACCTCGGTGCCCGGCGTCGAGGATGCTGCCACCGCACCGCCGTTGTGGTGGATCGACAGGAACACCTGGGGGTGGAGGGCGTTGGCGATCTCGGCCCGGATCTGGATCGCCAGTCGGTGATCGAAGGACCGGGTGAGCAGGACCGAGTAGCCCTCGGCGACCAGCAGCCGCCGAGCGTGCTCGGCGACCGCCAGGTTCAGGTTCCGTTCCGAGAGGCCGTTGGCGCCGGTCGCACCCGGTTCGTTCCCACCGTGGCCGGGGTCGAGCAGCACGTCGACCCGGTCGACGACGGTGCCCCGGGTGACCCTCACCCGGTTGCCACAGGGCGTGTGGACCAACCAGGAGCCGATCTCGGCCTGGAGGATCGGGACCACGACGCCGGTCGGCGTGACGAGCACACCGGCGCTGGAGGAGCCTCCGTCCCAGTTGCCGAACACGAGACGAGCACTGCCCGGGCCGAAGACGAAGGCGATGTCGGCCCGCCCGCTGGTGTTGGAGTTGCGGAGGAACACCTGGGTACCACGCACGACGCCGACGGTGTCGGTGCCGTTGCCGTCCCAGTCGCCGAACACCAGCCGGTCGCCGAGGCGCCCGTAGGCGAACACGTGGTTGGCCCGACCGCTGGTGTTGGAGTTGCGCAGGAAGACCATCCGGCCGCGGACCGCGCCGACGGTGTCGGTGCCGTTGCCGTCCCAGTCGCCGAACACCAGCCGGTCGCCGGGGCGACCGTAGGCGAACACGTGGTCGGCCCGACCGCTGGTGTTGGAGTTGCGCAGGAAGACCATCCGGCCGCGGACCGCGCCGACGGTGTCGGTGCCGTTGCCGTCCCAGTCGCCGAACACCAGCCGGTCGCCGGGGCGCCCGTACTCGAAGACCCGGTCCGGCGCACCGGCGGAGTTGGCGTTGCGGAGCCTGACCAGCCGGCCGTCGACCGTGCCCACCGTGTCCGTGCCCGCCGACACCGCTGCCTCCAGCGACACCGGGTCCAGCTCGCCCTCGGCACCCGCCGGTGTCACCGACGCGGCCGACAGCGTCGCGAGCACGAGGGCCGCAACAACGAGGCGACGGGGGCGGCTGTCGGGGGAGATGGCGCCACAGTATTCGCCCGGCTCACGGTGGCGCAGTATCCGCAACGCATGCGAACATGTGTTCGATGAGATCGTCGCCGGTGACCGCCTCGATCCTGCACGCCGACCTCGACGCGTTCTACGCGTCCGTCGAGCAGCGGGACGATGCCGCGCTGCGTGGACGGCCGGTGATCGTCGGCACCGGCGTGGTGCTGGCAGCCAGCTACGAGGCACGAGCCCGGGGCGTCCACACTGCGATGCCCGGTCGCCGAGCGGCGCGCCTGTGCCCCGACGCCGTGGTGGTCGAACCGAGGATGTCGGCCTACTCCCAGGCGAGCCGTGA
>JBFJYB010000077.1:0-8966 GCA_041622835.1 Acidimicrobiales bacterium
AGCCCACCGCCACGCCGACCGAGCCCAGCGAACCGGGCTCGACGTCGTCGGATCTCGACCAGGCCGAAGCGCGCTGGGAGGCCGCCGACATCGCCGACTACGACATGACCTACCGAGAGGTCTGCTTCTGCCCCGAGATCAGGATCATGGTGACGGTCCGTGACGGCCAGGTGACCGAGACGGTCTCGCTGGGCGAGCTCGACCCCGACCGCCCCGGCCGAACCGTCGAGACGCTCTTCGCCGAGCTCCGCCAGGCCATCGACGAGGGAGCCGTCTCGGTGAACGTGGAGTACCACCCCGACCTGGGCTATCCCACCGCCTACTTCATCGACTTCTCCGAGCAGATCGCCGACGAGGAGTTCGGCATCACGGTCGAGTCGCTGACCCCCGTCGGCTGAGCCCCCTACCCGGCCGTGATGCCGCCGTCGACGGGCAGGGCCACGCCGGTGACGAACCCGGCATCGTCGGACGCGAGGTACAGCACGGCCTGGGCGATCTCGTCGGGCCCGGCGATCCGGCCGAGCGGGTGCTTCTCCTCGAACAGGTGCCGAACGGCGTCCCGACCACCCATCTCCTCCATCTCGCCGTGCAGCATCGGCGTGTCGACCGATCCGGCGCAGACGCAGTTCACCCGCACGCCGTCGGCGGCGTGATCGAGGGCCATCGCCCTGGTGAGCAGGACGACCGCTCCCTTCGCCGCGCTGTAGGCGGCGACGCCGCGGCCACCGACCAGCCCGAAGTACGAGGCGTTGTTCACGATCGCACCGCCGCCTCGGTCGATCATCACCGGCACCGCGTACTTCGACATCAGGAACGTCCCGCCGGCGTTCACCGCCAGCGTCTGCTCCCACTCGGTGACCGACGTGTCGGCGGCGGTCCGGTCGCGGTAGATGACGCCCGCGTTGTTGAACAGCACGTCGAGCGATCCGAGCTGCTCGACGGTGGCTGTGATCGCGCCCTCGCAGTCGAGGGGGTTGGTCACGTCGCAGCGGACCCACGCCGCCCGAGCGCCGGTCGCCTCGAGCCGGTCGACCGTGGCCGAGCACCGAGCCTCGTCCCGGGCTGCGATCATGACCGCCGCCCCCTCGCCGGCGAAGGCCCGGGCCGCCGCCTCGCCGATTCCCGAGCTCCCGCCGGTGACCAGCACCACCTTGCCCTCGAACCGGGACCGCGTCGCGGCCGAGGTCGTCATCGGGCCGTGTACCCGGCGTCGACGGTCACGATCGAACCGGTCATGTAGCTGGCGGCATCCGAGGCGAGGAAGGCCACGACCTCCGCCACCTCGACCGGGTCGCCGAGCCGGCCCATCGGGACGGTCTCGTCCGCCAGGCGCTGGAGCTCCTCGTCGCTCGGTGGGGTCTCGCGCTCGGAGGCGAGCATCGGCGTGCGGATCTCGCCGGGAGCGACCGCGTTGACCCTGACCCCGTCGCGGGCGTGCTCCAGCGCCATCGAGCGGGTGAGCTGGTGCACCGCCCCCTTGGTCGCGGCGTAGGCGGCGTGGCCGTCGCTGCCGACGTCGCCCCAGATCGACCCGAAGTTCACGATGACACCGCGGCCGGCGGCCGCCATGACCCGCACCGCGGCCCGGCTCATGTAGAAGACGCCGTCGACGTTGACCCCGAAGATGCGCTCCCACTCGTCGTCGGTCGTCTCGTGGGCGGGGGCTCTGACGATGACGCCGGCGGCGTTGACGACCACGTCGAGGCGCCCCTGCGCCGACACGGTCTCGCCCACCAGGTCGTCGCAGAACGCCGACGAGCCGACGTCGCCGGGTCGGGCCGAACCCGAGATCTCGGCCGCGACCTCACCGGCCCCCTGGGCGTTGCGGTCGACGACCACCACCGACGCGCCGCGGGCGGCGAGAAGCCGGGCGGTGGCTGCGCCCATCCCCGAGGCGCCGCCGGTGACGATGGCCACCCTGTCGGCGAACTCCACGCCCGGAAGCTAGCCCGATTCGCCAGGGCGAGAGGGGGTCAGCGCCAGGCCGGGACCAGCGCAGCCTCGTCGACCGTCGACGGCGGGACGAGCGCGTGGGTGGACACCAGACCGTCGATGATGGTGTCGATCACGACCGGTCGCTCGAAGACGCCGGAGAGGTACGACGCGACCTGGTCGGCGGTGGCCGGCGCCGCGAATGCCGAGGCCACGAGGTGGGTCACCGGATCCAGCTCGAACATCTTGACGCCCCGATCGCTGCGCACCGCCAGGTAGTCCCGGCGGGCGTGCGTCAGGTCGCCGGTCAGCTCGTCGGTGGGCTGGTTGGCGAGGTGCTCGAGGATGGCGCCGCAGTCGTGCAACGAGTCGAACAACACGGCATGGGGTGACAGCACCAGCGACGCCGGTTCGTCGGCGGTCTCGCCCTCGAGCTCGTGCATCGGCTCGGTCTGCGACCGCATCGACGACAGCTCGACCCGCAGCCGGACCAGCGACGTGATGTGGTGCTCGCGGCCCCACCGCGCCGTCGAGTAGGCCACCAGATCATGGGCGGTGAACTCGTCGACCGGTCGGCTGCGTCGGATGTCGCGCACCAGCTCGGCAAACCCGGCGTCGGCGACGGCCATGAGCCGACGCAGGACGAGCACGCCGAGCGACAGCAGCGCTCGGACGATCTCGACGACCGCGATCTGCTCGTCGCGGGCGATGACCCCCGGATAGTGGTGGTAGGTGGCGAAGATCGCCGGGTGGCCGGTGACCAGCTCGAGATCGGCGCACTGGAGGGCGGCGTTGAACTCGGCGACGTGGCCGTCGGACAGCAGCTCGTGGCTGTGGCTCTCGAACAGCCCGGTTCCCGGCTCGGGCAGCAGCAGGTGGAGCTGGGCCGCCGGCGGCGGGTCGTACTCGGTGGCCAGGGTGCCGATCACGTCGAGCGTGGCGTCGCGATCGCGTTCGGTCTCGGCCGGGAAACCGGTGATGAAGGACGTCACCGCCGCGATCCCCACGGCCGCGGCCTTGCGTACCACGGGGTCGAGCAGGCCGAGATCGAGCCGCTTCTGGAGCGTCTTCTGGAGCCGGGCCGAACCGGTCTCCACGCCGAAGTACAGCTCGCGACACCCGGCCTCGGCCATCAGCTCGAGCAGCGCGTCGTCGACGCAGTCGAGCCGGGCCGATGCCATCCAGGTGTAGTCGCGGTCGGCCACGGCACGGCAGAACTCGGCGACCTTGCGCTTGTTGACCGTGAACAGGTCGTGCTCCAGCTTGAAGTCGGTGTAGCCGTAGCGGTCGTGCAGGGCGTCGAGGTCGGCTACCAGGCGCTCCGCCGACTTGAGGCGGTACGAGCGCTGGAAGAACGTGGCGGTGGAGCAGAACGTGCAGGCCCACGGGCAGCCCCGACCCGCCTCGATGCGGAGGTAGGGCAGGGCCAGGTCGTCGATCGGGTACTTCTCGTAGGCGGGGAACGGCAGGCTGTCGAGATCCTTGATCTTCGGCGCACCCGGGTTCGACCGGACGCTGAGGGCGGTCCGCCCCGTCCGGTAAGTGATACCGGGCAGGTCGGCGAACGACCGGGAGCCGAGCGCCTCGAGCACCGGGTTGATGGTCTCCTCGGCCTCGTGGCGGACGATCACGTCGAAGGTGTCGAACGACTCCATGATGAGGCGGTCCAGCACCGTCGCGTGCGGCCCGCCCAGCAGGATGGGGAGGTCCGGCTCGACCCGCTTGATCCGCGCCGCGACCCGGGCGGTGAAGATGAAGCTGCAGCCGAGCGTCGTGAACCCGATCGCGTCGGGGCGGTCGGCCAGCAACGCCTCGGCCGCGTCGGCGTACAGGTCACCGCCGAGGCCCAGCCGCTGGTCCCTCACCTCCCGCTTCGGGTCGACGATGCGGGTCTCGTGGCCGCCGAGCGCCATCACCGACGCCAGCGATGCCAGGCCCAGGTTGGGGTGCACGTCGAAGTCGGTGAGCCGCCCACCGACGGGAAAGACGAGGTTGTCCACCAGCGTCACCTTCATGATCAGACCTCCAGTTGGCCCATGCGCCCGGTCTGTGCGAGAGCTCGCAGCAAGCGGTGCCCGGGCGTCGCGGGCCCGCCGGTCGACGGGCTCCGGTGGTGGGGCTCGCCGGTCGGGCCGGGGTCGTGACGCGATGTCGACCGACGCTCGACGCAGACGCGGGAGATCGGTCAGATGGGGAGTAGCGGGCTCGGGCCGGTGGCCGCAGGCGCGTCAGATCACGCCGGACCAGGGCCCGCGCCCTGCTGGATGCGGTGTACCTAGTCCCAGAGGTAGCCGCCGCCGAGCCCACCGGAGGTGAGCCGGCTGAAGTCGACGTCCTGCAGGATCAACCTGAGGTCGCCGTCTTCGAGGCAATGCACGATCGCCTCACGTCGCTCGTCGTCGATCTCGAGGTCCCGCTCGAGGTCGCCGCGAGGCTTGGTCATCAATGCCCGGTACTGGCTGGTGTCACTGTGTGCCATCAGTACCTTTCTTCGGTGCGTCCGTCGCACCCGTACCGGCCCCGTCGGCACCGGCTGATCTCAGTTGAGACCGAAGTCGACGATTTCCGTGAGCTTGCCCTCGGCGCGACCGCGGTGGAGTCGGGTGGCGGCGGGTGCGACCACGATCGGGATCCCGCGGCTCGGGGTCAGGGCGTCGGGCATCTGCCAGCCGAGGCGGCTGTCGAACGCCAGACCGACCGTCGCCTCGGCGACCAGCGCGGCGAGCGTGATACGGAGCATGGTCCGCGCCGACCCCGCGCCGAGACACCGACGGACCCCGGCGCCGAACGGGAAGAACTCGAAGGGTCCGACCTCGAGGTCGTTCCACCGGTCGGGGTCCAACCGGGTGGGTTCGGGGAAGCGCTCCCGGTCGCGTTGGGCGACGAGCGAGCTGACCATCACCTCGCAGCGTTCCGGGAGGAGCTGACCGGCGACCTCGACCGGTCGCAGCGTGGCACGGGTGACGATGGCGCTCGACGGCAGCAGCCGCTGCGTCTCGAGGATGAGCCGTTCGAGGGCGTCACCCGAGCGCTTCCCCGCCGAGACGGTCGCCGGCTCCCGACCGTCCGAGCCGGCGAGCATGGCGCGGATCTCGTCCTCGATGTCGCCGCGCTGGGTGAGGGCCAGCACGGCCCAGGCCAGGCTGGCCGCGGCCGGCTCGGACGAGGCGGCGAACACCGCGGTGGCGTGGGCCACGGCCATATCGGCGGCGTGGTCGTCGGCGACCTCGCGTCCGAGCGGTTCGAGCAGGCCCTGCCGGTCGCCGGAGGCCAACCAGTCGCGCAGCAGGGCATCGAGGCCCCGGCTGGCGGCGATCGCCTGCCGGCGCGTCTCTCGTTGATCGGCCGGGGTGGCTGCGAACCGCCTCGCACGACGCGAGTCGACGACCTCCTGCACCGCGGTGCCGATCGTCCGGCCGGGATCGCCCGGCCCGAACATCACCGCGCTCCAGACGTCGCGCGACAGCAGGCGGCACGCTTCGTAGAGGTCGAGGTGGGCTCCGATCCACGACGCCACCGCCGCCTCGACCGCCTCGGTCATCTGCCGGATGGCCGGCTCGTCGAGCGAGAACAGCCCCCGGAGCTCCGATCGGAACCGGGCGTGCAGCTCGCCGTCCATGGTGAACATGCCGGCGCTGAGCCGTCGCACGTCGGGGGGCAGGTTGTCGAGCGCCGGTTGCAGCGGGGCGAAGTCGGCGGCGTTGGTCAGCACCTCACGAATCGCGTCGGGGCCTCGGACGCCGACGCAGCCCACGGTGTCCATGTGGGGGGCGAAGAAGCTCTCGACCGCGTGGGTCACCACCGGTTGCGGATGGCGGGCGGCCGTGTCGAGCAAGTGGGTGACCAGGTCGAGGCCGCCGAGCTGGCTCCGCGTGAGGTGGGGACCGGGAAGCTCCTCGAGCGACATCAGCCGGATGACGCGACGTCGAGCACCACCCCGGTCTCGCTCTCCGACACCGCCCACAGGGTGTCGACCGCCTTCTGCAGTCCGATCCGGCGCAGGATCGGGCGGCGCACGGCCGCTCCGTTGTTCACGAACCGGGGCGCGTAGAGCTGGCCGCCCCGCGCCGCAGGGTCGGTGGCGGCTCGTAGCTGCGGTCGAGCGCCGTGCTCGGGCGACATGCCGGTCCGGGCGGCCAGCGTGTGGAAGAAGCCGGCGGCCCAGCCCCCGCCTCCCTCCTCGACGGTCGTCGACTGGAGGTCGGTGTTGGAGAGCCCCGGATGGGCGACGAGGCTCTGGGCCGAGACCCCTGCCCTTTCGAAGCGCTGCTGAAGACCGATCCCGAAGTGGTAGTTGGCCAGCTTGGCGTGGCCGTAGGCGCGCCACGGCTTGTAGCGGCCCTCGAGGTGGGGGTTGGCCGGGTCGACCGGGCGGCCGAGGTGCCGGGCGGTGCTCGTGACCGTGACCACCCTGGCGCCCGGGGCGCGCAGCAGGGCGGGCAGCAGGTGGGCAGTGAAGGCGAAGTGGCCCAGGTGGTTCACCCCGAACTGCATCTCGAACCCGTCGGCGGTGCGTCGTTCCGGCATGGCCATCAGCCCCGCGTTGTTCACGAGGATGTCGATGCGCTGGTGGCTGGCCAAGATGGCGTCGGACGCGTGCTTCACCGACGCCAGCTCGCCCAGGTCGAGCTCGACGATCTCGAGCGACGCGTCGGCATGGCGGGCGCGGATCTCGGCCTCGGCCGCCACCGCCTTCTGCTGGTTGCGGGCCGCCATCACGACGTGGGCGCCGGCCCCCGCCAGCGCCCTGGCCGTCTCGAGCCCGAGCCCGCCGTTGGCGCCGGTCACCACCGCCGTGCGCCCGGTCAGGTCGGGGATGTCAGCTGCGGTCCATGCCATGGTGCCTCCCTGCGCCCGACTCGGACTCAGTATCGTCGACCGCCCCGCGCTTCACACACGAGCGGCGCCTCGGCCCCGGCCGCCGGCCGACTACCTTGCAGTGCGCATGAGCGTTCCCACGTCGAGCTCTGACATCACCCCGGAGTGGGTGACCGGGGCGCTGGCGCCGCACCTCGACGGCGCCGAGGTGGTCGACGTCGCCGCCCACGACATCGGTGAGGGCACCGGCATCTTCGGCGAGATCGCACGGCTGCACCTGACCTACGACCGTCCGAGCCCCGACGCGCCGGCGTCGCTCGTCGCCAAGCTCCCGTGCGTCGAGCCCGAGAACCTGGCGGTCGCCCAGGCGCTCGGCATCTACGAGCGCGAGGTCAACTTCTTCACCGAGATCGCGCCGGGCAGCCCGCTGCGGGTCCCCGAGTGCTACCTGGCCGAGCTCGACCCCGACGGCCGGTTCGTCCTGCTGCTCGAGGATCTCGAGGTCGATCTCGACGTCGGCGACCAGGTCACGGGCGCCACCGTCGCCCAGGCCGAGGCGGCGATCGACGCCCTCGTCGAGCTGCACGCCCCCTGGTGGGAGGCCGACGAGCTGTACGCGCTCAACTGGCTGCCGGTGCCCGACGCGCCGGCGTACATGGCGGCCGTGCCCGGCATCTACCGTGCCGGGCTGCCGATCCTCGAAGCCGAGTGGTCCGACCGGCTGCCTCCCGGCGCGGTCGCCGTCGCTCGGGCGCTCGATCCCGAGTTCGAGGGCCTGATGCGACGCATGGCCGAGGGTCCCCGCACCTTCGCCCACGCCGACCCCCGCCTCGACAACATCTTCTTCGCACGCGACGGCTCCGGCACGGTGGCGTTCATCGACTTCCAGCTCTGCCTGCGCCAGCGCGGCGCGGCCGACATCGCCTACCTGATCGGCACCAGCATGAACGTGGCCGACTCACGTGGGAGCTGGGAACGGCTGCTGCGACGCTGGTACGACCGCCTCGCCGACCACGGCGTCACCGGCTACTCGTGGGACGACTGCCTCCGGCAGTACAAGGAGTCGGCCCTGTACTACCTGTGCGGGGCCATGTCGCTGATCGGCTCGTTCGACACCGGCAACGACCGCGGCGCGGCCATGGCCACCGCCTACACCACCCGCATCTTCGGCCACGTCCTCGACATCGACGCGGTCTCTGTTCTCTAGGCACTCTGTTCTGCAGGTGGCCTCCGGCCATCTATGGCCGGTCAGCCAGCCCGTCAGTAGCCGGCAACCGAGCCGATGCGGGTGCGGGGGTCGGCGGCACCGGCCCAGACGCCGCCCCGGTCGACGATGAGGTGGGCGTGGCCGTAGTGGGCGAGGTGTGGGTCGGTGCGCCGCACGCGGTGGCCCCGCTCGACCAGACCGCCATCCCAGTCGGGAGCGTGGCCCTCCACGTCGACCACCAGACGATCGGGATCGACCCACGTGTCGAACCCCGACGGCCCCTCGGTGGCGAGGACCCAGCGACCGGCGCCGACGGCATGGGCCGGCGAACGCCCGCCGTGCAGGAGCCGGGCCAGGACCTGGAGCAGGATCTGGGGTTGGCCGTCGCCGCCCATGGTTCCGACCGGCCCCACCAGCGTGCCGTCGGTCGCCGTGATCATGGCTGGCGACAGCGTGTGGCGCGGCCGGCGGCCGGACCCGTACTCCGCGGGGTGGCCTGGTTCGAGCGAGAAGCCGATGCCCCGGTTGTGGAGGAAGATCCGGGGACCGGGGACGATCACGTGGCTGCCGAAGCCCGACGCGTTCGACTGGATCAGCGAGACGGCTGTGCCGTCGGCGTCGGCGGCACAGAGGAACATCGTGTCGCCGGCTGCGGCCGGCGCGCCCAGGGCAGACGTGCGGTCGGCCGAGACGGCAGCCCGGCGAGAAGCCAGCCGGTCGGGAGCGACCAGGGCCGCTCCGTCGGCGTGCTCGTGCAGCACCTCGTTGCGGTCGTACCCGGCCTGACGGGCCGCCTCGACGAGCAGGTGCGCCCAACACGGGTCGTCCTCGTCGCCGGGGACGGGCAGGCCGTCGGCGATCCAGGCCGACGCCAGGGTCAGGTAGCCCTGGCTGTTGGGCGGGACGGTCCACAGCCGGTGACCCCACGCCTCGGCCGCGATGGGCTCCACCCAGTCGGCGTTGGACCGTTCGAGGTCGGCCGCCGTGTACTCGTCGGGGCCCAGCGCCA
>JBFJYB010000078.1:0-8941 GCA_041622835.1 Acidimicrobiales bacterium
CACCTCGTCCCAGTCGTCGTCGTCGTGGGTGTGGATGATCGAGTCGCCCTTGAACGACGCCGTCCTGCCGCCCCGGTTCACGACCACCGCCGACTGCGGTCGGGCTCGCAACGCCGGTACCCGCGCTTGGCGGGCGGCGCAGGTGGTCCAGAACTTCCCGTGCCGCCAGACGTAGGCCACGACCACTCCGACCGGGTACCCCTCCCGGTTCGTCCAGTTGAACACGCACTCCCCCCCGACCTTCACCAGCTCCTCGACCTCGGCGTCGTCGAGCTTCATGTCGGTGAGGTCCTCGTAGTCGCTGATCGCTTCGGCGCTCATGGCTGCCTCCTCGTGTCGCGGAACGCGACGTCTCGGTCCACTGACGGTTCTCTCGGTAGTCCCAGGATGCTCTCACCGATGATGTTGCGCTGGATCTCGTCGGTGCCACCGGCGATCGACTTGGCCGGGGTCGAGACCAGGACCTGGGCGACGATCCGGTCGCTCGGGTCGGGGCCGGCGGTGATCATGGCCGACGGACCCGAGATCAGGGTGTGGACCCGGGCGGCGCGGCGGGCGACCTCCGACGCCGCCAGCTTGCCGAGCGAGCCCTCGGGGCCGGGGGGTCGGCCCAGCTCGCGGGCGGCGCGGGCACGTGCCGCCGTCCACTCGTTGGCCCGGACGAGGCTCAGCAGCCGGGCGATCTCCTGACGCACGACCGGGTCGCGGGCGACGCCGAGCTGGCGGGCACGATCGACGACGAGATCGGCCCGCCCGGCCCGCTGCGGGTACCACTCGTAGGTCTTGAAGTACTCGGTGGCCTCGACGTCGGCCTCACGCACCGCCCTGCCCCTCGACCGGTCGTACCGTTGACGCCGCAGGCTGGCGAAGGTGCGCTCGTGCATCAGGGTCGTGCGGGCCGCTCGCCAGCCGTCACCGGGCCGGCCCACGAGATTCGCCCCCGGGACCCGCGCATCGGTGAGGAAGACCTCGTTGAAGGAAGCGTGCCCGTTCATCTGCACGATCGGACGGGCCTGCACTCCGTCCTGATCCATGGGCAGCACGAAGTAGCTGATGCCCCGGTGCTTCGGGACGTCCCAGTCGGTGCGGGCGACGAGCATGCCCACGTCGGCGTGGTGGGCGCTGGTGTTCCACACCTTCTGACCGTTCACGACCCAGTCGTCGCCGTCCCGCACGGCCGTCGTGGTGAGCCCGGCCAGGTCGGAACCGGCGCCCGGTTCGCTGAACAGCTGGCACCACGTGAGCTGGCCGGTCAACGTCGGGCGCAGCATGCGCTCGTTGAGCTCGTCACCACCGTGAGCCAGCAGCGTCGGCGCGGCCAGGGACACGCCGGCCCCCAGTGGCGGTCCGACCGCACCCGCGGCACGGATCTCGTCGGCCGCCACCTTGTCGGCCCACGTCGGGAGGCCTCGGCCGTGCCAGCGCTCCGGCCACGACGGGACGGCCCACCCGGAGTCGACCAGGATCTCCCGCCACTCGCGAAGCGCCAGGTCGGGGTCCCAGTTCGCCGCCAGCCACTCGCGCACGCGGCAACCAACCTCGTCCTCGGTCGGGCTCGGCGCCGCCATCGAGCTCACGGCACCGGCACCAGTCACGGGCCGACCCTATGCCAACCGGCCATCGTGGGGCCCAGTCCGTCGCGGTCGCCGTCGCCGCGCTAGGGAGCGCCGAAGTCGGTCACCCGCCACCGGTGCCTGGAGAACCAGTAGGCCCATCCTCGGTCGTCGTCGTTGCGGGGGCCGATCAGGGCGCGGCTCGTGAAGACCGGGCGGGCGACGCCGTCGGGCACGCCGAAGAGGAACTTCGCCCCGCGCTGCTGGTCGTGGGCGCTGACGCCGATGCCCTGGTGGGTGAGGGGGACGTCGAGCTCGACGTCGGCCACCTCCTCCCAGTCGGTTCCGTCCACCGACGTCCACCCGCGGGCTCGTCGGCCGTCACGGGTGATGCGCAGACGCACGAACACGAGGGTGTCGGCGTAGAACGGGGTCTGGGAATCGGGACGGATCTCGACCGACATCGTCGGTGCGTCGCGTCGCAGCCGGTACTGCACCCGCAGCCCGTGCTTCTCGCCGACACGGAACACGCCGAAGTACGGCGCGCCTGGACCGAGCCCGTTCCGGGCGATCACGCCGCCCTTGATCCAGTCGTCGACGTGGGAGTTCGGGTTGCAGACGTAGAGCTCGTAGTGGTTGTCCCGCTGGCCCGGGCGGCAGTACCGGTAGAAGAACTCGAGGCTGTCGCTCGTGTCCCACACGTCGCCCGATCTGGCCCAGACTCCACACAGGCTGCCCGGCTCGCTCACCGGCGGCGCCGAGCCCTCGAAGGGCTGGAAGGGGAAGCCGGTGACGCCGGAGGCGGTCTTCGACCAGGTGTCGGTTCGGGAGTTGACCATGTCGGTGGCGAGGTGGTGGCACCGGGAGTCGACCGCCCGGTCCCACGGGCCCGGTTCGTCCAGGTAGTAGGCCCGTGACACGTAGCCCTCGTCGTACACCTTCCTCGCGTGCGCGACGTCGTTGGCATGCATGTTGTAGAAGACGACGTTCTCGTCCCCGCCCGGCACGTCGGATGCCCGGTCCACCAGCGCAGACCGGAACGCCATCGGCTCGCGGCTGGTCGCCGCATAGGACGCGAGGTCCTCGTCCTTCCCGGTGAGGACCACCAGGAACCTGCCCCGGAGGTCGACGAGGCGGGGCCACCCGACCTGTTGCACCGCGTCCCGCAGGCTCGACGCACCCGGCGCCGTCGCGAGCAGGTCGGCCGGCCGGTAGATCGCGTCGCCGAGCTCGCTCGACAGGAGCTCGTCGAACCTCCGACCCGACTGGGAGGCGGAGGCGGTGGTGTGGAACCGCTGTTTGACGTCGAGGAAGAGCGTGATCACCTCGTGGTCGGGCATGGCATTCTGCACGCCCCGGCAGATGCGGAGGAAGCCCTGCAGGGTGTCGACGCTGGTGAGGGCGTCGAAGTCGAAGTGGTACACGTACCAGTCACGCGACAGCGGGCTGTGGAAACGCTTCGTCCGCCACAGGTCGATCTCGAGCGACCGGATCCGCCAGTAGACGATCTGGTCGTAGATCCCCTCGTGGCGCTGGAAGGCGTTGTGGGCGGACTTCTGGCGGACGTCGTTGTAACACAGATCCTGGTATCGCATGACGGTCCCCCGGCTCCTCAGCCCCCGTGGTCGCTTCCCGTGTCCCGTACGCGAGATCGCCACCGACCAGTCTGAACGAGCCAGGTCCGCTCGGCAATCGGCCGCCCGGTGAGAGCCGTCATCGGAGGCCGCGCCGTCAGTCGCCCAGCTCGGCGAGCAGGTGATCGAGGCGGCGGCGCTGTTCGGTGAGCGCGGCCTCGAGCGCGTCCACCCGCTCGGTGAGCGCGGCGACCGGATCGGGCCGGCCGGACGCGATCGGCGCCGGCGCCAGGACGGCCTCGGCGGGCGCCGGCGCGCCCGTCTCGTCACCTGCGGTCTGGGCCCAGCGCTGGGCGATGCGGGGTTCGCGTTCGCCGGGCCGTCGCTCGAGCCGCACGACGAGAGGATCGGGGCGGGCCGCCAGCCGATCGACGGCGCCATCGACGGCATCCGGGTCGCCGGCGGGCCCACGGGCGTAGCGAGCGGTGCGGGTCGTGATCTCGTTGCGGGTCTGGTCGCCGCGGAGCACGAGCACGGCCAGCACCGCCAGCTCGTCGCCGTCGAGGCCGAGCGCCTCGTCCAGGACGTGCTTGTGCTTGCCGACCCGGTTGCCGCTCCCCTTCACCGTGCGGGCCAGGCCGCCCTGCCGAAGCTCGAGCATGACGGCGTCGACCTCGCGCTCGCTGTAGTCGACGACCGGGTCGCGGTTGGTCGTCTGGTTGCAGGCAGCACGGAGCGCGTTGGTGGTCAACGGGTAGCTGTCGGGGGTGGTCTCCGCCTTCTCGACGAGGCAGGCGAGGACCCGGCCCTGCTCGGCGGTGATGTCCACGCCCGCGACCCTAGGAGACTGCTCGCCGCCGCAGTCAGTCCGGGCAGCCGACCCCGCCGGCGATCTGGTCGAAGAGGCGCTTCACGTCGTCGGACTCGACCGGGTCGAGGTCGCCCTTGATGCCCTCCCACACGTTGCACACCGACGGCGGACGGGCCCGGCGGCCCAGCTCGGGGTCGCCGAACCACAGCTCGTGGGAGTGGCCGGGGTCGACCCGATCCAGGGTGATCTCGAACTGGCTGAGCTGCATGACGCCATCGGGGTAGACGAGGAGCCGGATCGGATCCTTGGGGTAGACGTCACCCCTGGCCGACTTGGCCTCGTACTCGATCTCGTCGTACAGCACGCGCCGGGGGCCCGACGTCGGCTCGTCGGCCAGGTAGGTGACGACGACCTGGTCGTCGTTCTTGCGCTTCCAGGCCCCGAGCGTGCCGTGCCTCGGGCCGGCGACGATCGTGAACTCCGAGGTACCCACGTGCCGGTCCCGCAGCGTGAGCATCCGGGGCTTCCCGTACTGCACCGATATCACCCCTCCGGGACGCTCGTTCGCGAGGGGACGGCGCAGGAAGAGGTGAACGCGCCGCTTGATCTCCTGACGATCGGGCCCGCGTGCGGTGTAGTCGAACGAATCGCAGGTGTAGCCCGTGATGTCGGGGCTCGCGATGTAGGACACCTCGGCGTGGGTGCCGTCGGGGCACAGCTTCGGATCGCCGAGCGTTCCGTGCCGCGGCTTCTCGTCCTCGACGATCTCGAACTCGATGGGCCCGGGTCCGGTCTCCCAGAGGGTGATGGTCCGTTCCTCGGCCGCCTCCACTGCCACCATGTCGCTCAGACGGGGTAGCCACTTCACCGTCGGGAGGGTCCGCTCGCGGTTGCGGAGCAGGATGTCCATGTCGCGGACGAAGCCCTCGTAGAAGTCGTGGAACGGCATCCCCCTCGGGACCACCCCCAACTGGGTGTTCTTCGTGAAGTTGTCGAAGCGGTACTTCGGCCGCCCGTTGTGCTCGAGATCGATGCCCATCTCGTCGAGGTGGGGGCTGCTGGCCGGCGTCTCCCTGAGGCACTTGACGAGGTCCGACACCGGACCGACCGCCGCGTCGGTGGTGATGAGGTAGAGATCGACGTCGCGCACCTCTTCGTGCTCGAGCATCACCTCGACGGTCATGTAGCTGGACCCGGACTTGACCGCCGGCCACGAGCCGGTCTCGAGCTCGCTCCGCAGATCCTCGATCTCGGAGTCGTAGTCGGCGTCGAGCTCGACCTTGGCGTCGTCGACCCACGCCTTCCAGTTCTCGTCGAGGTCGAGCAGCCGCGGCGAACGCCTGACCTTCTCCTTCTCCCACAGGTAGGCGTGCAACATGGGCGCCACCCCGGGCTCGCTCGTCGCCCGCCGGCAGAGCCGCTCGACCAAGGGCGCGGCATCGCTCGACTCGCGTTCGGTCAGGAAGACGCCGGCATGCACGAGCCGGCTGACGTCGGACTCCGAGCGGTCACGCTCCATGAGCAGGCCGAGGGCGAGGTCGGGGTTCTCGAGCCGGAAGAGCGTCGTTGGTCCGTCGGGAAGCAGGCCGACCTCGGACTCGACATGACGCAGGCCCGCCACCAGGGGCTCGCCGGGCCTGGGCGCGCCAGGATCGTGCAGCCGCGTCGCGACGCCGCTTCGCTCGAGGAAGCGCACGTAGCGGTACACCCGCTCCCGCAGCCCGGTCAGCAGGCGCAGCTCGGCGGCGAGCAGCTCGACGTCGAAGTCCCGGAGCGAGGCGAGGAGCACGTCGAGATCCGCTTGCGTCGTGCGAGCCCCGCCATCTGGTGCCAGCGGAACCCGTTCGCTCTTCACCAGCACCGACGGCAGGTGGGCGACGAGCTCCCTCCGGTGGGACTGCCACAGGTTGATCGTTGGCAGGCTGCAGCGTTCGCGGTAGAGCAGATCGATCGTCCGGGCATCGACGTCGACCGTGGTCAGGTCGGCGACGTGTTCAGCGGCGTGCTTGAGCCGGAGAACCTTGCCGCGCCGCGCCAGCTTCTCCTTGTCGCTGGCGTCGATGGCCCCGATCCCGTACTCCTGGACGGTCAGGTCGAGGTTGTCGAGGAGCTCGGTGTTGGCGTCGCAGACCGCCTCCATCCTGGCCAGCCACGAGATCGTGAAGATCCTGTCGGCGACGAGATCGAGGAGCCGGGACGCCCATCCGGGCAGCCGTTCCTCGTACCGGTAGAGCACGGCGGCGACGAGGTAGGCGAGGGGCAGGAGCACCGACGGCCACGCCCACGCCCACACCCGGTCCGCGAACAGGACCGCCGCAGCCATGAGGGCCACCGACCCCACGACCGCGAGGACCTGCTTCACGTGGTGCCAGATCAGCTTCCACTGCGAGAGCTCCATCGACTCGGCCCGACGGTTCGTTGTCATCACAACCCCGTTCCGCGCGGCAGTCGCGGACCGCAGGTCCACTGGACGGGCCAGCCGCGCTGCGCTCGATCTCATCGTCGACCGTGCCGGTCACCCCGGCTAGGGTCGTCCGGCCCCAATCGCAGGCGCCGGCGGTCAACCGGTTTCCGGGCTCCAGCGGCTCGTGATGAGGCGGGCGCCCCGCTTGAACGTGAGCCAGCTCCAGCCCCAGCCGAAGAGGACCATGGCCCGGCTGCGGAACCCGATGAGCAGGGCGATGTGGATGGCCCACCACAGCACCCACGCCAGGAACCCCGCGAACCGCAGCCGCCCGAACTGGGCCACCGCCGCCGCCCGTCCGATCGTCGCCAGCGAGCCCTTGTCGCGGTACCGGAACGTCGGGCGGGGCCGACCGTCGAGATCGGCGCGGATCGCCTCGGCGACGTGCCGCCCTCCCTGGACCGCGGCCGGCGCCACCCCGGGGACGTCGTCGCCGTTCGAGGTGGCGGCGGCCATGTCGCCGATCACGAACACGTTGTCATGGCCGAGGGCGGCGAGCGAGGCATCGACCGGCACCCGGCCGGCGTCGTCGAGGTCGTCGCTGATCGAACGGGCCAGCGGCGACGCGGCCACGCCGGCCGCCCAGAGGACGGTTCTGGCCTCGATCCGAGTGCCGGCATCGAGGTCCACCCCGGCCGCGTCGACGCCGATGACCGTCGTGTCGGTCCGGACCTCGACGCCGAGATCGGCCAGCTGTTGCTGAGCCCGCTCGGACAGCTCAGGGTGGAATGCCTGAAGCACCCGATCGACGCCCTCGACGAGCACCACCTCGGCTGTGGTCGGATCGATGCGGCGGAAGTCCCTCGCCAGCGTGTGGGTGGCGATCTCGGCGATCGCACCCGCCAGCTCGACACCGGTCGGCCCGCCTCCGACGACCACGAAGGTCAGGGCGGCCCGACGCTCGTCGGGGTCGTGGCTGCGCTCGGCCACCTCGAAGGCGCTCAGGACCCGGCGGCGGATCTCCAGCGCGTCCTCGACGGTCTTCAGGCCGGGCGCGTGTTGCTCCCAGTCGTCGTTGCCGAAGTAGGCATGGCGGGCACCGGCGGCCAGGACGAGGTGATCGAACCCCACCCGCGCCCCGTCGGAAAGAAGCACCTCGCCGGTCGAGACGTCGACGTCCACCACCTCGCCCAGCAGTACCTCGACGTTGCGCTGCGACCGCAGGATGGCCCGGATCGGGTAGGCGATGTCGGCCGGGTTCAGCCCGGCGGTGGCCACCTGGTAGAGCAGCGGCTGGAACAGATGGTGGTTCCGGCGGTCGATCAGCGTGACCTGCACCGGGGCCGACGCCAGCCGCTTGGCGGCTTCGAGGCCGCCGAAGCCACCCCCGACGATCACGACCCGATGCTGCGCCACAGCCCCAGACTAGGAACCCCTCAGCTCCGACCGGAGGCTGACGCGCCGCCACGTGGAGCAACCCGATCCTCGGCTCGTGCCCCGCCAGCTGTCGGGCGGCGGTTCGGCTCAAGCACCCTGGGAACGCCGTCGAAGCTCTTGGTGTGAGCAGCCTCGCGTCGGTGGATGATCGGGTGATCAGGCGCGCCCGCAAGGGGGAGCGTCGAGCCCTCGGCCAGCTCTGGCGGGCCTTTCATGCGCCCGTCCTCCGCTATCTGCGGAGCCTGGGCGTCGCGGACGCGGACGATGTCGCCAGCGACGTGTGGGAGAGCGTGGCCTCGTCAATGAAGCGGTTCGACGGCGGCCCCGACGACTTCCGCCGCTGGCTGTTCACGATCGCGCGGCGCCGCATGATCGACGACTTCCGCCGGCGGGGACGCCGCATCGAGGATCCCGTCGAGAACGTCCCCGAGGTGCCGAGATCGCCCGACGTGGCGCCGGGACGGGCCTGGGCCGACGCCATCGAGCTGGTACGCCGGCTTCCGCCCCAACAGGCCGAGGTGGTGGTGCTGCGCGTGCTCGGCGGGTTCTCCGTCGAGGAGACGGCCCAGCTCACCGACCGATCGCCCGGAGCCGTGCGAGTCATGACCCATCGCGCCCTCCGCACGCTTCGTGACCAGATCAGCGCCGACCAGGGCATCTTGACCGGCGCGTAACGTTTCGGCCGGCGCCAGCGATGGAAAGGGTGTGGATCAGCCTCCCATGCCTGACGATGCCACCGATCCGACTGGGGACGAGCAGCTCGAAGACCTGCTCGGACAGCTCCGGTCCCCCGCCACCGCGGGCGAGCTACGCGGTGGGGAGGCGGTAGTGGAACGGATGGCCCGGGTGGCACGTCCCCGGCGCACGGCGGCCCGGATGGCAGCGACGGCCGGCACCGCTGTGATGTTGTGCGCCGGCGCGGCCGCGGCCGCCACCGGCGGAGCACTCCTGGACCCGATCACCGGGGGCGACTCCCCGATCCTCGCCGCCAGCGACGACGACGCGCTCGCCGATGGCACGCCCGCAGCAGCGGTCAGCAGGCACGGCGTCCGAGCCCAGGACGAGGGGCGGGCCGAGCCGGCGAGCATCTTCGACGACCCCGAGATCCAGGCCGCCTGCGACGCGGCCGAATCCCATGGAGAGTTCGTGTCGGGCGTCGCCG
>JBFJYB010000079.1:0-8898 GCA_041622835.1 Acidimicrobiales bacterium
ACGCCACACGAGCGGCACCAGAATGCCGGCGCGGTCGGCCAGGCGGCCGCTTCCTCGTGGGCGCCCGCCTTGGGGGTCCGATGCTCGGTCCAGGCTTCGCCGTCCCAATAGCGCAGTCCGGCGACGTCGTCCGGATCGTCGTACCAGCCCTCGACGGTCACCGGAGCGGTCCTCTCACGCGTGTGACCATCCAGCTCGGCACCCCACTCACAGGACGAAGGCGAAGAGCGCGAAGCCGAGAGCGAACATCAGCGCGAACGTGATGGCGGTCGTGGCCCAGTCCGCCGCAACCCACCCGGTGCCACCTGTCGTCGCCTCTGCATCTCGTGTCGCCCTCGGCCCGCCGGTCCGGCCTTGCGGCATGGGCACGTCGGGGGCCGGACCCAAGATCACGGTCGCTCCCGAAGGTGGCGCAGGAATGTCCACCGGTGGACCGACGCCCGGTGGAGTCGGGATCTGCACCGTCCCCGAACCCGGGGGAGGGGCCGGGATGGCCAGTGGTATCTCTGGGTCGGGCGCGACGAACGGCGTGTCGGTCTGACCCGAGGCCGCCCTCTCATCGCCGTTCTCCGTCACGGCACGAACTCCCCACCCCCAGTTCGGGGAAGAAAGAATTGCCCATGGCCCTCCGGGCGTCAAACCCGAACACCCCGGGGCTGCGGGAGCCGGCCCGCCGGGGGATCAGCCGAGGTGCTGGCGGTGCTCGGTGAGCCAGTTCTCGGCGGCGGTCCAGGCCTCGTGGGCGTCGGCGCGGACGTCGTGGGCGTCGGCGCCGGCGGTGGGGTAGCTGCCCAGGAACTTCACCTGGCCGTGCTTGGCCACGAGGTTCTTCAGGCAGTCGCCGACCATCTCGTCGGCGAGGTGGCCCTCGAAGTCGATGAGGAAGCAGTAGTCACCCAGCGCCTGCTTGGTCGGTCGCGACTCGAGCTTGGTGAGGTTGATCGACCGGGCCGCGAACTCCTGGAGGATCGCGAGCAGGCTCCCGGGCCGGTCGGCCCGCTGGAAGACCACGATCGAGGTCTTGTCGTGGCCGGTCGCGGGCGGGACTCCCGATCGGGACACGGCGACGAAGCGGGTGCTGTTCTCGGGGTGGTCCTCGATGTCGGACGCCACGATGTCGAGCCCGTACACGTCGGCGGCGAGGGCGGTCCCGATGGCAGCGGTCGTGCCGTCCCGCTCCTCGGCGAGGACGCGAACCGCTTCGGCCGTCGAGCGGGCCGCCTCCATGTGGGCGTTGGGCAGGTTCTTCCTCAGCCACGTCCGGCACTGGGCGTCGGCCACGGGGTGCGAGAGGACCGTGGTCACCGAGTCGAGGGTCACCCCCGCTCTGACCAGCACGTTCATGACGACCGGGATGATCACCTCGCGCTGGATCAGCAGGTCGGTGTCGAAGGCCAGGGTGTCGATCGTGACGTTGACCGACCCCTCGATGGCGTTCTCGATGGGCACGAACCCCATGTCGACCTCGCCCTCGTCGGTGGCGAACACGACGTCGGCGATGGAGTCGAGCAGGCGGTGCTCCATGGCGGCCAGGTCGGGCTGGGTCAGCAGCGCCTGCTCGGTGAAGGTTCCCCTCGGACCCAGGTAGCCGATGCTCGGGGTGCCCGAAGAGGCGGTCTCGGTCACGGCAGAGCAGGATAGTGACATGGACGACGCCGCCCTCCGCCGTTTGATCGACGAGGTCAGGTCCGGCGCGCTGGCCCCCGACGATGCCGTGGCGCGCCTGCGTCGGCTCCCGTTCGCCGATCTGGGCCACGCGCGCGTCGACCACCATCGCCTGCTGCGCCAGGGGATGGGCGAGGCGATCTACGCGCCAGGGAAGACCCCGGACCAGTGCGCGTCGATCGTGGGCGAGCTGCTGGCGGCCGGTAGCGGTCCCGTGCTGCTCAGCCGGGCCGACGACGCCCAGGCCTCGGCGGCGCTGGAGGCCCACCCCGGCGGCGAGCGCTACGACCGCACGTTGGTCTGGCGGCCGGCGCCGCCCCGCGAGGGCCGCGTCGTGGTGGTCACTGCCGGCACCGCCGATCTCCCCGTGGCCGACGAGTGTGCTGCCACGCTGGCCGCGCACGGCCTGGCCCCGGGGCGGCTGAACGATGTCGGCGTGGCCGGGCTGCACCGGCTGCTGGCCGACGTCGACGAGATCACCGCGGCCGACGTCGTCGTGGTCGTCGCCGGCATGGAAGGGGCGCTGGCCAGCGTGGTCGGCGGGCTGACCGGGGTACCGGTGATCGCCGTGCCCACCAGCGTCGGCTACGGCGCCGGGCTCGAGGGCGTCACTGCGTTGCTCGCCATGTTGGCGTCGTGCGCGTCGGGGGTCACCGTCGTCGGGATCGACAACGGCTTCGGCGCGGCCTGCGCGGTGCTGCGCCTGATGGGGATCGCCGATCGGGTGGACGCCGATGGCTGAGGCCCGCACCCTCGCCTGGTTCCACTGCTTCTCGGGCATCGCCGGGGACATGGCTCTCGGCTCGCTGCTCGACGCCGGCGCCGACCTCGACGAGGTGCGCGAGCTGTGCGGCCGGCTGCCGGTCGACGGCTGGGACATCGAGGCCAGCCCCGTCCTCCGAGCCGGGATCGCCGCCACCGACGTGAAGGTCCGCGCCGCCGAGAGCTCGGTCGTGCGGACGGCCACCCACATCACCGGGCTGATCGAGGAGGCCAGGCTGCCCGACCGGCTCCGGCAGCGGGCTCTGGCCACCTTCTGGGCCCTGGCCCGGGCCGAGGGTCGGCTCCACCGCCGCTCGCCGGAGCAGGTGCACTTCCACGAGGTGGGTGGGGTGGACGCCATCATCGACGTGCTCGGCACGTGCGCGGCGCTGGAGGTCCTCGACATCGACGAGGTGCACGCCAGCCCGATCGCACAGGGGCGCGGGATGATCCGCTCGGCGCACGGCCTGATCCCCAACCCGGCTCCGGCGGTCGTCGAGCTGCTGCGCGACGCGCCGACCTACGGGCTCGACATCCAGACCGAGCTCACCACCCCGACCGGTGCCGCCCTGCTGGCCGCCATGGTCACCGGCTGGGGCCCGATGCCGCCCATGCGGATCGAAGCCAGCGGGTTCGGCGCCGGCGACGCCGACCTGGAGGACCGCCCCAACCTCACCCAGGTCGTGATCGGCGCCCGATCGAGCGAGCTGGAGTCGGGCCAGCCCGTGATCCTGCTCGAGGTGAACGTCGACGACGCAACCGGGGAGACGCTGGCCCACACCATCGGCGCGCTCCTCGACGCCGGCGCCCACGACGCGTGGGTCACGCCGATCGTCATGAAGAAGGGGCGACCGGCCCACACGGTGAGCGCGCTGGCCGACGTGGCGCTGAGTGCCCAGGTTGCCGGCGTGCTCACGGCCGAGACCGGTTCGCTCGGTGTCAGGGGTCACCACCTCGACCGTTGGCCGACCAGTCGCGACGTGTCCAAGGTCGAGGTGGGGGGTCGGCCCGTGCGGGTCAAGGTCTCGGCCGGTCGGGTCAAGGTCGAACACGACGACGCGGCCCGCGTGGCTCGCCAGACCGGGATGCCCCTGCGCGAGGTCGTCTCGCTGGCCGAGGAGGCCTGGCGCCGACGCGGTCGCTCGGCCGAGCCGGGTGGGCCCGACGACGACGACGATCCCGACGACGACCGCCGCCCGGTTGCCTGACCGCTCGTCTCGGCGAGAGTGCGCTCCAGCCTCTAGGCTGAGATCCCGTGCAGGGAGACGTCACGGTGTGGGGTGTGTGCGGCGGAACCGGGGCCGGTAAGAGCACTTTCGTCGCCCAGCTCATCGACCGGCTCGACGTCGACGTGGCCGTGGTTCCCTTCGACGCCTACTACCACGACCTCGCCCACCTCCCGGCCGAGGAACGGGCCGCGGCCAACTTCGATCACCCCGATTCGCTCGACTACGAGCTGTTCGTCGAGCACCTCGGCGCGCTGCGGCGCGGCGAACCCATCGACGTGCCGCGCTACGACTTCGCGACCCACAGCCGGTCCGGCCCTCCGACGCGGATCGAGCCCCGGCCGCTCGTGATCGCCGAGGGCATCCTGTTGCTGTCGTTCCCCGAGATCGGCGAGCTCCTCGACCTGGCCCTGTTCCTCGACGTGCCCGAGGGCGTCCGGTTCGCCCGCCGGCTCGAGCGCGACGTCGCCGAGCGGGGACGCGACCCCGACGGTGTGAGGCGCCAGTGGGAGAACACCGTGTCGCCGATGCACGACGAGTTCGTCCAGCCCTGCGCCGCACTGGCCGACGAGGTGGTTGCCTACGGCTCCGAGCGTGAGGCCGTGCTCGACGCCCTGTGCGCCCGGATGGACGCCCACACCGCCGCCGCCTGATCAGTGACCGGCGGGTCGGGCCGCCAGGGCCCGCCAGAGCGCGCGGTAGCTCGGGTACTCGAGCTCGGGGGTCACCCAACCCGAGGCCACCAGCTCGGCGTGGAGCTGCGGCAGCTTCCGGAACGGGATCCCGCTGTCGACGTGGTGAGCCAGGTGCCACCCGGTGCGGTACGGCACCATCCAGAACCGGGCGAGCCAGCTCTGGTGCACGTGGTGGGTGGTCTCGCGGCGGTCGCCGGAGCGGATCATGCCGGCATGCTCGGCGATGGCCCGTAGCCGGTTGATCACCCGCCACACCGTGAGCCAGGGAATCAGCCACATCGCCGGGTAGAGCCACCACGGCCCGACGACGGTGAGCACGGTCGCGATCACCGCCTGGACGATCACGATGCGGGTCGCCGCCGGTCGCGAGCTCGGCTTGGCCAGGGCCGTCAGCAGCGGCTTCAGGTTCTTCCAGCCCGACACGAAGAACGCGTCCCGGAGCAGCTTGCGGGTGAGCGACGCCCGGGTGATGGGGTAGCCGCGGTAGAGCGCCAGGTCGGGCTCGTCGGGGCCCATCTCGTCCTTGTGGTGGGCCATGTGACCGCGGCGGTAGATGTCGAAGGGGACGAAGGCCGGCGCGGCCAGGAGCCAGCGGCCGACGCCGTCGTTCCATGCCTTGCGGGTGAACAGGAGCCGGTGGGCGGCCTCGTGGGCGAGGATGGCGTACAGGGCGAAGGCCCGGCCCATCAGGAAGAACGTGGCGATCCACATGGCCGGATGGCTGACCCAGATCGCCAGCGCCAGCAGGCCGAAGGACTGGAGGTAGACCCCGGCCACCGTGACCACGTTGCGCAGGTTCGGGATCTCCCGCAGCTCCTCGCGCAGCTCGGGCCGCGGCCGGCCGCTTCCGGTCAGCCGGTCGGTCGGCAGCGTGTCGGGCCGGATCTCGGGCCCCGGCACGACCGTGAGCGCACTGTCGCTCATGCGTCGAGTATCGCACCGCACCGGCCGTTTCACGAGCGCCGTACCATGACCGGCATGTCCGATCGCCTCTACTTCCGTCAGCTGCTCTCGGGTCGGGACTTCGGGTCCGGTGACCAACTGGCGCGCCAGATGGTCAACTTCGTCTATCTCGTCGGCGACCGCGACACCGGCGAGGCGATGATCATCGACCCGGCCTACGACGTCGACGCCATCGTCGACATCGCCGAGGCCGACGGGATGACCGTGACCGGCGTGCTGGCCACCCACTACCACCCCGACCACGTCGGCGGGAACATGATGGGCTACTCCATCGGGGGGGTGAAGGAGCTGCTCGAACGGGTGTCGGTGCCCGTCCACGTCCAGCGCGACGAGGCCGACCTCGTGAAGCTGGTCACCGGGCTCGGCGACGCCGACCTCGTCGGTCACGACAGCGGCGACGTCGTGACCGTGGGCGGCATCGACATCGAGCTCATCCACACCCCTGGCCACACGCCGGGGAGCCAGTGCTTCCTGGTCGACGGGCGGCTCCTCGCCGGCGACACCCTGTTCCTCGAGGGCTGCGGTCGGACCGACCTCCCCGGCAGCGACCCCGCCGCCATGTACGAGAGCCTCACCCAGCGGCTGGCCCGGGTGTCCGACGACGCCATCTTGTTCCCCGGTCACCTCTACTCGGCGGAACCGTCGGCCCGCCTGGGCGACACCCGGCGGACGAACTACGTCTTCGTCCCGAAGACGGCCGAGCAGTGGCTCGCCATGTTCGGGGGATGAGGCTCGGCGGCTGAGCCCGGAGCTTCACCTCAACTCCCTCCACCCGATGCCGATGATGTGGCAGACGAGCAGGCGCGGGTCGGTGAGATCGGCCCGCTCACGAACCGGGAGACGCCGTGGAGGACACCGAGATGCAGGAGCTCGAGGCCCCTGTGTTCCCGACGAGGTTCCGGCGGTACGAACGCGCCGCCGTGGACGCCTACGTCGGCGCCACGATGAAGCAGCTCGCGGAGCTGCGGACGCAGCTGGCCGAGCAGATGGAGAAGGCCGGCACCGCCGACGCAGAGCACATCTTCATCGCGGCCAGGGTCCAGGCGGCCGAGATCGTGGCCGACGCCCGGCTCGAGGCGCGCCACCTGCTCGACGAGACCAGGCGCCGTTGCCAGCTCGCGCTGAAGACCGCCATCGAGAAGGCGGCCAGCGCCGGCTATGCCCTGAGCGCCGAGGGTGGGGTCGCGGTCGTCGGCACCGACGACTCCATCGTCATCCCGACCAACGATGACGAGCAGGCCGCCTTCGACTCGTTCTTCGACGACGAGATGCTCGACGATCGCAGTCGCAGGTGGCTCAACGCCAGCTGACCCGCTCCAGAGTTCCCCTCCCGTGCGGCCGCGGCCCCTTCGGGCCGCGGTGGCGCGCCCGGCGTCGGCCGGCGACGCCACCGGCCTACGATGCGGGCCCATGGGCTGGAGGTTCTGGCGATCCGAGCCGCCGGGCTGCGCCGGGTTCGACGACTGCCGCGAGCTGCAGGCGTTCTTCCAGGAGTACGTCGACGCCGAGCTCGACGAGACGACCGCGGCCCGGGTCGCCGAGCGGCTCGAGGCCTGCCGGGCGTGCGGGCTGGAGGCGGCTACCTACCGCGAGATCAAGCGGTCCATCGGGCGCATGGAGCGGCCGCCGGCGGCCACGATCGAACGGCTCCGGACCTTCGCCCGGAGCCTCGACGACCGGGCCGGGGGCGACCAGGCCTGACGCCGAGAAGCCGGCCCGGCCATGAGCCGGCGCCACCCGGTCCGCGGCCTCCTCGCGGCGGCCGTGCTCGTCGCGTCGCTCGTCGCGCCCGGTCTCGCCGGCGCTCACGAGACCGGCCACGAGCCCGACGAGAACCTCGACACCGAGCTGGTCGACGCGCTGGTGTCGGTCGACATGGGCGCCGAGTGGCTCGAGGGCACCGACCCGACCCCGGAGCTGACGCTGGTCCACGTGGACGGCGAAGGGGTGCAGGCGACGCGCGACCTGCTGATCGGCCAGGCGACCGAGCTGATCGAGGTCGAGGACCTCCTCGACCTCCTGGTGCTGCGCGAGCAGGAGCTCGTCGAGCGGGTGCAACGCACCGAGGCGACGATCGCTCGCCGGACCGAGCTGCTGGCCGAGCGGCGAGCCGAGCTGGCGATCGTGGTCGAGAGCCTCGGCCAGGCCGCGGTCGAGCGCTACGTGATGGGTCGCTCGCCCGCTCCGCTGTCGACCGATCTCGCCGACGTGTACGAGCTGGTGACCGACGTGCGGCTCGTCGAGGCCGCGGTCGACGACCTGATCGAGCTGAAGAACGACCTCGACGGGGTGATCGCCGACCTGGAGCTGGAGATCGAGGGGCTGCTGGCCGAGCTGGCCGAGGCGGTCGACGCCCTGGAGCTGCTACGGGGCCAGCTGGCGGCGCAGGGCACCCGGCTCCTCGACCTCCAGCGGGCGCTGCCCGAGACGCTGGTCGCGGCCCGTGAGGCCCGAACGCGGGCCGAGGTCTCGGGGCTCGGGCTGTCGATGGTCACGGTCGACGCCTACCTGTCGGCCGAGCGCCAGGTCGCGGCCAGCCACCCCGAATGCGGCATCCGCTGGCCTGTGTTGGCCGGCATCGGCCGGGTCGAGTCGAACCACGGGCGGGCCAAGGGCGGCTACGTCGAGGTCGACGGTCGGGTGACGGCGGTGATCCTCGGCCCGGTGCTCGACGGCGAGGCCGAGAACATCGCCGAGGTGGTCGACACCGACGGCGGCGCCCTCGACGGCAACGGCGAGTTCGACCGGGCGGTGGGGCCGATGCAGTTCATACCCCAGACCTGGCGGGCGTTCGGCGCCGACGGCAACGGCGACGGCGTCGTCGACGTCCACAACCTCTACGACGCCGCGCTCTCCGCCGCCCGCTACCTGTGCGACGGGCGGTCGTCGCTCGATGGTCCGGGTCGGATCCGCGCCGCGCTGCTCAGGTACAACAACTCCGGCGTGTACGCCGACACCGTCCTCTCGTGGGCCGAGGACTACGACGAGTACCACCTCCCGTCGGTGCCGTCGGAGCTGTTCGAGCTGGCCGTGCCGGCGCCGGTCGACGCGGTGGCGGCGGCCAGCGGATAGCCCTGCTCGGGAGCTGGGTCAGATGGCGCCGGCCGCGGCGAGCTGGTCGAGGATGTCGGCGGGTACGACGGTCTGCTCGGGCGTCGCGTCGGCCTCGGTCAGGTCCGCGAGCACCCGGATCACCTCGGCCGGGTCCATCTGGTCGGTCGTGACCAGCTGCTGCATGCCGCGAAACATCTCGGTGGCCGGGGCCTGCAGCGACGTGTCGTCGAACCACTCCCACATGCTGTCGGCCATCTGGTCGTTGAAGCCGGTCAGGAACGGACCGGGGCACACGAGCGCGACGTCGATCCCCTGGGGCGCCAGCTCGGCCCGCATGGCCTTGCCCATGGCCTGGAGGGCGTGCTTGGTCATCGAGTAGGGCCCGAAGGCCGGGCCCGACACCAGCCCGGCGATCGACGACACGATGATGATCCGCCCCGACCCGCGGGCGACCATGCCGGCAAGCACCTTCTGGGTGATGGCCAGGGTCCCGAACACGTTGACCTCGAAGAGGTGGCGAACCCGGTCGAGGG
>JBFJYB010000080.1:0-8892 GCA_041622835.1 Acidimicrobiales bacterium
CGACGCGCCCCGGATGCATCGTGAGCCACGACGCGGTGCTGGTGACCGGCGCATCCAGCGGAATCGGCGCCGCGGTCGTGGAACGCCTCGACCGGCTCGGCTTCCGGGTTCTCGCCGGGGTCCGGTCCGACGTCGACGCCGACGCGCTCCGCGCTTCGCGCTCGTCCCGGGTGACACCGGTCAGGCTCGACGTGACCGACCCGGTCCAGATCGCGGCGGCAGCCGAGATCGTGGGCGAGCAGGCCGGAGGGCGGCTGGCCGGGCTCGTGAACAACGCTGGCGTCGCCCGCGGCGGGCCTCTCGAGTACCTCGACCTCGAGGAGCTGCGCGACCAGCTCGAGATCAACCTGATCGGTCAGCTGGCGGTCACCCAGGCCATGCTCGAACACCTCCGGCGGGCGACCGGCCGCATCGTCATGGTCGGCTCGATCAGCGGCCGGGTCTCGGCGCCGAACCTCGGCCCGTACGCGGCGTCCAAGCACGCGCTGGCCGCCCTCACCGAGTCGCTGCGGGCCGAGCTGGCCGCCTGGAAGATCCGTGTCGCGCTCGTCGAGCCCGGTTCGATCCAGACCGCGATCTGGGACAAGGCCGACGACACGGCGGCACGGGTCCGGGCCGAGCTGCCGACCGAGGCCATCGCGCGCTACGGCGGGCTGCTCGACCACACCGAGGCGGTGATCGCCCAGAGCAAGAAGCACGCCGCCCCGGCCTCGAAGGTCGCCGACGCCGTCGAGCATGCGCTCACCGCCCGACGCCCGAAGCCGACCTACGTCGTGGGCCGCGACGCTCGCGCCGCCGCCGCGCTGCTACGGGTGCTCCCCCACCGACTCCGCGCTGCGCTCGTCCGCCGGATCTAGGAGGGCCGCTCGCCTCGCAGGAACGCAGATCTGGCCGCCTCGCCCTCTCCCGCCAGGTCGAGCTCGAAGGTGAAACCCTGCTCGTAGCGGTAGCTTCGGCTGACGTCGACCGGGTCGATGCCGTTGAGCGAGCGCTTGGCGGCCCGGATGGTGCGGGCCGGCTTGGCTGCGATCGCAGCCGCGACCTCGCGGGCCCGACCCATCAGCTCGTCGGGCGGGACGACGTCGAGCACCGACCCGTAGCGCGACAGCTCGTCGGCCGAGGCCGGCTCACAGGTGTAGAGCATGTGCCGGACCCGCTGCTGTGGCACGAGCCGGGCGAGGTGGGTCGCGGCGCCCAGTGCGCCGTTGTCGACCTCGGGGAGCCCGAAGGTCGCACCCTCGGCCGCGATCACGACGTCGGCGTTGCCCACCAGGCCGACACCGCTGCCGAGGCAGTAGCCGTTGACTGCCGCGATGACCGGCACCGCGCACTCGTACACGGCGCGAAAGGCCTCCCAGCACGAGTCGTTGGCGGCCAGGATCCCCTCCTTGCCGTCCAGGTCCTGGATCTCCTTGATGTCGACCCCGGCGCAGAAGCCCTTCCCGGTGGCGGTCAGGATGACGACCCGCACCTCGGGGTCGTGCTTGTAGCCGTCGAGCACCTCGGCCAACCGGTACGTGTCGGAGGTGTTCAGCGCGTTCACCGGCGGGTTGTCCATCACCAGCTCGGCGACACCGCGGTCGTCGGTCCTCACGTGGACGGCCATCAGCGACGCACCAGCACCGACGAGCCGTGGCCGAACAGGCCCTGGTTGATCGTCACGCCGACCCGGGCGCCGTCGACCTGGCGGTCGCCGGCCTGGCCCCGCAGCTGCCACGTCAGCTCGCAGACCTGGGCGAGGGCCTGGGCCGGCACCGCCTCACCGAAGGCTCCCAGGCCGCCGCTCGGGTTCACGGGCAGCCGCCCCCCGATCGAGGTCGTACCATCACGGAGCAGCTTCTCGGCGTCACCTCTCGGGCAGAAGCCGAGATGTTCGTACCAGTCGAGCTCGAGCGCGCTGGAGAGGTCGTAGACCTCGGCGACGTCGACGTCGTCGGGACCGAGGCCGGCTTCGTCGTAGACGCGGGCTGCGATCGAGTCCTTGAAGCCGATCTCGCGCTGGCCGTCCACCGCCGAGTGGGCGGCGAGATAGGGCAGGTCGATGGTCGTGTCGGGGTGGGTGGGCGTGACGAGGGAGATGCCGGCCACCCGGACCGGGTCGGTCTGGCCGCGAGCCCTGGCGTACTCCAGGCTCGACACGACGAGAGCCGCGGCCCCGTCGCTGGTCGCGCAGATCTCGAGCAGACGCAGCGGGTCCGACACCACCGGCGAGGCGGCCACGTCGTCGACCGAGTACTCCTTGGTGTAGCGGGCGTTGGGGTTCGAGGCACCGTGACGCGAGTTCTTCGCCTTCACCCCGGCGAAGTCGTCGGTGGTCGCGCCGTAGAGCTCCATGCGCCGCCGGGCGTGCAGGCCGAAGTACACCGGGTTGGTGGCGCCCACGAGATGGAACCGCAGCCAGTCGATGTCGTCGGGCCGCTCGCCCTGGTTCGGGGCCAGGAAGCCCTTGGGCGTGGTGTCGGACCCGATCACCAGCGCCACGTCGCAGGCTCCTGACAGGATCTGGCCCCGCGCCACGCCCAGGGCGGTGGCGCCCGACGCGCAGGCCGCGTACGAGCTGGCCACCTGGGCGCCGGTGAAACCGAGGGCGTTGGCGAAGGTCGAGCCGGCGACGTACCCGGGGTAGCCACACCGCACGGTCAGGGCGCCCGAGACGAAGCCGATCTCGGGCCACGCCACCCCCGAGTCGTCCAGCGCCCGGCGGGCCGCCACCAGGCCGTAGTCGACGAAGTTGCGGCCCCACTTGCCCCACGGGTGCATGCCGACACCGAGGATCGCGATCTCGTCCATCAGGCCCCCGTCTCGATGGGACGCCACTTCCACACCATGTACTCGTGGTCGTCATCGGCGTAGAGCGGCTCGACCACCAGCTCGACCGGCTGGCCGACGGCGAGGTCCTCCACGGTCCAGCCCGCCGCGACCTGTCCGAGAACGACCATGTGCTCGCGGTCGAGCTCGACCGCGGCGATGGTGATCGGCTCGAACGGCTCGGTCGTGACGACGTAGGGCGGCGGCGGCGGGTAGTCGCTGGTCGTGTAGGACCAGATCCGGCCGGTGTGGCTCAGCCGTACCTCCTCGATCTCGCCCGGGTCGGCCAGCGGGTCGCTCCCGGCGAGATGGCGCGGGAAGAAGTAGCTGTCGCGACCCGGTGCCTTCCCTCCGATCAGGTAGGGCTGGTCACCGTCCATGGCGAACAGACCCTCGACCGCGGGGACCCTCGTCTTGGTCACGCCCTCCTCCTTGCTGCGGCCACGACGGTAGCGGGGCCGACGGTCAGCGGCAGAGCCCACCGCCGTCGACCACCATCGACTCCCCCGACACCCAGCCGGCGCGGTCCGAGCACAGCCACACCGCGGCCTGTGCCACCAGCGCCGGATCGCCCATCCGGCCACCGGGGATGGCGCCCAGGACCAGCTCGGAGAGGCCGGGGCTCGACTCGAACCAGCCCTGCGTCATCGGCGTGTCGATCACGCCGGGCAGGACCGCGTTCACCCGGATGCCCCGGCTGTTGTACTCCTGGGCCGCAGCCTTGGTCAGCCCCATCACGCCGTGCTTGGCCGCGGTGTAGTGCGGCATCCCCGGCGCAGGAACGACGCTGGCCCCCGAAGCGGTGTTGACGATGGCGCCGCGACCCCCGTCACCGTCGGGCTGGCTCGTCATCTGGGTCAGCTCGTGCTTCATGCACAGGAAGACCGACGTCAGGTTGACGGCGATCATCCGGTCCCAGTCCTCGAGCGAGAGCTTGGTGAAGGCTCGGGCGTCGTCGCCGATGCCGGCGTTGTTGAGGGCGGCGTCGAGTCGGCCCCAGCGGTCGACGGCGGTCGCCACCATCTCCTGGACCTGGTCCTCGTCGGTCACGTCGACCTCGTGGGCCACCGCGTCGCCGCCGTTCGCCACCACTCGGGCCGTCGTCTCCTCGGCGCCGTCCGCGTCGCGATCGGCCACCATGACCCGAGCCCCCTCGGCGGCGAACAGCTCGCACGCGGCCCGCCCGATCCCGCTGGCGCCGCCGGTGACGACGACGGTCCTGTCATCCATCAGTCCCATCGAGCCAGCTTGGCACGGTCACGGCACTATGGTCCGCTCCACCATGCAGGAGCCCGTCCGATGACTTCCATCTCTTCGTGGGATGACTTCCCGGTCCACCAGGCTGCGGAGTACGTCGCCCACCCGGCCACCAGCGACCGCAACTTCTACGACCGGTACTACTTCAACCTCCACGGTTCCGACGGAACGCTGTTCGCGGTCTGCGGGATCGGCCAGTACCCGAACCTGGGCGTGACCGATGCGTTCCTGTGTGTGGCCGACGCCGAGCGCCATCGGGTGGTGCGGGCGTCGAGACCGCTGGCCGACCGGTCCGACCTGGAGGTGGGACCCATCCGTGTCGAGGTCATCGAGCCCCTGCACCGGCTGCGCCTGGTGTGCGAGCCCAGCGGGCACGGCCTCGCCCTGGACGTGGTCTGGGAGGGCACGGTGCCGCCGTTCGAGGAGCCTCGCCAGTACCTGCGCAGCCAGGGCCGGGTGGTGTTCGACACCCAGCGCTTCGCCCAGCTCGGCTCGTGGACCGGGTCGATCACCGTCGACGGCCACACGACGGCGGTCACCCCCGACCGCTGGGGCGGATCCCGCGACCGCTCGTGGGGCGTCCGCCCGGTCGGTGAGGCCGAGCCCGACGGCATCCGGCAGGGAGTGAACGTCATGTCCGGGATGTGGAACTACTTCCCGATGCAGTTCGACGACCACGCCGTCGTGTACATGCTCCACGAGACCGACGACGGGGAGCGGCCGCTGCAGGAGGCGGTCCGGGTGTGGGCCGACCCGGAGCGACCGATCGACCATCTCGGCCGACCCGAGCACGACCATCGCTTCGTGTCGGGAACACGCGTCCTGGCCGGCTCCACCATCTCGCTACCCGAGGCCGGGCTGACGATCGAGTGCACCCCCCTGCTCGCCAACTACGTGGCCATCGGAACCGGGTACGGGGTCGACGACGACTGGCGCCACGGCATGTACCACGGCCCCGACCTGGTCGTGGAGGGACGCGACTTCGCGGTCGACGACATCAAGGGCCTCGGCCAGTACGTGATCGTCGACCACGTCGGGCGCTTCGAGTACGACGGCAAGGTGGGCCACGGCCTCTACGAGCACGGCTTCTTCGGGGCGTTCGAGCGCTACGGCCTGACCGACGGCGCGGCGGTCGCCCCCTGATCGGTCGCCGTCACGGGCCCGAGCACCACGCTGGGTCCGTCCGGACTGTAGGTTGCGCCCCATGACGCCGCCGCCGACGACGCTGCGACGCGACCTGGACGCGTCCGACGACTTCGTCCGACGGCACATCGGCCCGTCGCACGACGAGCAGGCCGAGATGCTGGCAACGCTCGGTTTCACCCACCGCGACCAGTTGATCGACGCCGCCGTGCCCAAGGCGATCCGGTCCGACCACCCCCTCGCGCTGCCCGAGCCGATCTCGGAGCGGGCCGTGCTCGAGCGGCTCCGGGAGCTGGCGGCGAGCAACCGCCCGGTGCGCTCGCTGCTGGGGCTGGGCTACCACGGCACGGTCACCCCGCCGGTGATCCAACGCAACGTGCTCGAGAACCCGGCCTGGTACACCGCCTACACCCCGTACCAGCCCGAGATCTCCCAGGGGCGGCTCGAGGCGCTGCTGAACTTCCAGACCATGGTCAGCGACCTGACCGGCATGGACCTGGCCAACGCGTCCCTGCTCGACGAGCCGACCGCGGCGGCCGAGGCCATGACCATGCTGCACCGCGTCAACACCGCCAGCACCAGCGACCGCTTCGTGGTCGACGCCGCCGCTCATCCCCAGACCATCGCCGTCGTGCAGACCCGGGCCGAGCCCCTGGGCATCGAGGTCGTGGTCGCCGACCCCGACCAGCTGCCCGACGGCGACATCTTCGGCGTGCTGGTGCAGTACCCGGGCACCACCGGCGCGGTGCGAGACCTTGCCCCCGTCTGCGACGCCGCCCACGAACGGGGCGCCATGGTCGCAGTGGCAGCCGACCTGCTCGCGCTGACCACGATCGTCGCGCCCGGCCACGCCGGCGCCGACGTGGTCGTCGGATCGGCCCAGCGGTTCGGCGTGCCGCTCGGGTTCGGCGGCCCCCACGCCGGCTACATCTCGATCCGTCACGAGCACCGCCGTTCGTTGCCCGGCCGTCTGGTCGGGGTGTCGGTCGATGCCGACGGGCGGGCCGCCTACCGGCTCGCCCTCCAGACTCGCGAACAGCACATCCGGCGCGAGAAGGCCACCAGCAACATCTGCACCGCCCAGGTGCTGCTGGCCGTGATGGCCGGGCTCTACGCCGTGCACCACGGTCCCGACGGGCTGCGTCGCATCGGCGCCCGCACGAACCAGCTTGCTGCGACCCTGGCCGCCGGCATCCGGGCCGCCGGCCACGAGCTGGTGCACGAGCACTTCTTCGACACCGTCGCCGTCCGACCCGCCGGCGGTGCCGACGGCGTGGTCGCGGCCGCGCTCGAGCGTGGCATCAACCTGCGGGGCCTCGACCCCGACACGGTTGTCATCGCCCTCGACGAGACGACCACACCGGAGATCGTCGAGACGGTGTGGGCCGCGTTCGGCATCGAGGCCACCTTCGACGAGGTGGACCCGCTACCCGGCACCGTTCCCCACGACCTCGAGCGCCAGACGCCGTTCTGCGAGCACGAGGTGTTCCACACCTACCGCTCCGAGACGGCGCTGATGCGCTACCTGCGACGCCTGGCCGACCGCGACATCGCGCTCGACCGTTCCATGATCCCGCTCGGGTCGTGCACCATGAAGCTGAATGCAGCGGTCGAGATGCAGGCGGTCACCTGGCCCGAGTTCGCCGACATCCACCCCTTCGCCCCCCTCTACCAGGCCGCCGGGTACCTCGAGCTGATCGGCGAGCTCGAGGCGGCGCTGGTCGAGATCACCGGCTACCACGCCGTCTCGGTGCAGCCCAACGCCGGGTCGCAGGGCGAGCTGGCCGGCCTGCTCGCCATCCGCGGCCATCATCTGAGCCGGGGCGAGCCACAGCGCACCGTGTGCCTCATCCCGTCGTCGGCCCACGGCACCAACGCCGCCAGCGCGGTGATGGCCGGGATGAAGGTGGTGGTGGTCGCCACCGACGACAACGGCGACGTCGATCTGGCCGACCTCGAACGCAAGGTGACCGACCATGCCGACGACCTGGCCGCCCTGATGGTCACCTACCCCTCGACCCACGGCGTGTTCGAGGCCGCCATCGTCGAGATCTGCGAGCTCGTCCACCGCGCCGGCGGCCAGGTCTACCTCGACGGCGCCAACCTCAACGCCATGATCGGCCTGGCCCAGCCGGGACGCTTCGGCGCCGACGTCTCCCACCTGAACCTCCACAAGACGTTCTGCATCCCCCACGGCGGCGGCGGGCCCGGTGTCGGCCCCGTCGCGGTGCGGGAGCACCTGGCCCCGTTCCTCCCCAACCACCCGCTGGTCGACACGGCCGGCCCCCCGACCGGGCCCGGACCGGTCTCCGGTGCGCCGTGGGGCTCGGCCGGCATCCTCCCCATCTCGTGGGCCTACGTGACGCTGATGGGCGCCTCGGGGCTGACCGCCGCCAGCGAGGTCGCCATCCTCGCCGCCAACTACGTCGCCCGCCGGCTCCAGGACCACTATCCGGTGCTCTACCGGGGCGACAACGGCCTGGTGGCCCACGAGTGCATCCTCGACCTCCGCGCGATCAAGGACGAGACCGGCGTCACCGTGGACGACGTCGCCAAGCGGCTGATCGACTACGGGTTCCACGCCCCCACGATGTCGTTTCCCGTGGCCGGCACGTTGATGATCGAGCCCACCGAGTCGGAGGACCTGGCCGAGCTCGACCGGTTCTGCGAGGCGATGATCGCCATCCGGGGCGAGATCGACCAGGTCGCGGCGGGTGCGGTCAGCGTCGAGGACAGCCCCCTGCGCCACGCACCGCACACCGCCGCCGACGTGGTGGCCGACGTTTGGGACCGCGCCTACGGCCGCGAGACGGCGGCGTTCCCGGCCGCAGCCCTCCGGCAGGACAAGTACTGGCCTCCGGTCAGCCGGATCGACGGGGCCTACGGCGACAAGAACCTGATGTGCTCGTGCCCACCGCTCGAAGAGCTGGCGCACGTCGACGGTTACTGATGCCCGACGTCCTGGTCGACCGCGACGGTCACGTGATGACCATCACCATGAACCGCCCCGAGCGGTTCAACGCCATATCGGGGGCCATGCTCGTCAGGATGTACGACGCCATGTCCGAGGCGTCGGCCAGCGACGACATCCGCTGCATCGTCCTCACCGGTGCCGGCGGCAACTTCTGCTCGGGGGCCGACCTCAAGGCCATGGCCGGCGACAGCGGCGACGCCGACCCCGAGATCGACGTCCGGGCCCGCATGGACGCCGACCCCGGCCTGCACTGGAAGGCACTGCTGCGGTCGTGGCGCCCCACCAAGCCGATCGTCGCCGCGGTCGAGGGGGTCGCCATCGCCGGCGGCACCGAGCTCCTCCAGGCCACCCACATCAGGGTCGCGGGCGAGAGCGCCCGGTTCGGGATCTCCGAGGCGCGGTGGTCGCTGTACCCGATGGGCGGCTCGGCCGTTCGGCTGGCCCGCCAGATCCCGTACGCCTACGCCGCCGAGCTGCTGCTCACCGGCCGGCACATCGACGCGGCCGAGGCGCACCGGATCGGCCTGATCGGCCGGGTGGTCCCCGACGGCGAGGCGCTGGCGGTCGGCCACGAGCTGGCCGCGACGGTGGCCGAGAACGGCCCGCTCGCGGTCGAGGCCATCCTGCGCACGCTCCACGAGACCGACGGGATGACCGAGGCCGACGCGCTCGCCCACGAGTACGAGTACGGCTGGGCCGTCTTCTCCAGC
>JBFJYB010000081.1:0-8854 GCA_041622835.1 Acidimicrobiales bacterium
TCGTGCCGCTGCCGGTCGGGCGTGACCTGTGGCGCGACGCCGACGTGGTGCTGGCCGTCGGCACCCGGCTCGAGTTCCCGCTGCTGCACTGGGGGGCCGACGAGGACCTCACCATCGTGAAGATCGACATCGACGCCGACGAGCTCGACCGGCACGGCCTGACGGGCATCGGCATCCACGGCGACGCGGCCGACGCCTGCCGGGCCCTGGCCGACGGCATCGGTCGCCGGGCCGAGCGCCCGGGCCTTCTGGCCGATCTCGACGCCCGGCGGCGGGCGTTCCAGGACGAGATCTCCTACCTCCAGCCCCAGCTCGACTACCTCGCCGCCATCCGCGACGTGTTGCCCGACGACGGCGTGATCGTCGAGGACGTCACCCAGATCGGCTTCGCGGCCCACCTCGCCTTCCCGTTCACGCGCCCCCGCACCTTCCTGTCGAGTGGACCGGCCGGCACTCTGGGGGCGGCCTTCCCGACCGGTCTCGGCGCCAGGGTCGGGCTCGGCGACCGGACGATGCTGACCGTCTCGGGCGACGGTGGCTTCTTGTTCGCCGCCACCGAGCTGGCCACCGCCGTCCAGCACGACATCGCCGCGGTCACACTCGTCTTCAACGACGGCGCCTTCGGCAACGTCAAACGGCTCCAACAGAACCGCTTCGGGCCCGATCGGACGATCGTCTCCGACCTCCACAACCCCGACCTGGTGGCGTTCACCGAGAGCTTCGGGGCCCTCGGCCTGCGCGTGGAGAGCCCCGACGAGCTGCGGCTGGCCCTCGAACGGGCCTGGGCCCACGGCGGCCCCGTCGTCATCGAGGCGACGGTCGGCCCGATGCCCGATCCCTGGCCGTACCTGCGGATGGGACGGGTGCGGGGCGAACCCCACTACTGAAGCTCGCTGTCGTTCGAGGGGCGCGGAGACCCGCGCGGGTGCAAGAATCGGCGCTGCTGTACGCCACCGTCGACGACAAGGAAGCCACCGATGCCAGTACAAGGCTCGATCCTCGGTAACGCCGTCCTCCGCCGCGAGGACCCGACGCTGCTGACCGGCGCCGACCGGTACTTCGACGATCTGGCCATCGACGGCGTCGGGTACGTCCACTTCGTGCGCTCGACCATCGCCCACGGCACGATCACCTCGATCGACACCGCCGACGCCGCCACCATGCCCGGCGTGATCGCGGTCCACACCGCCGACACCCTCGAGCTGGCGCCGTTCCTCGGGTTCCCCCTGTTCCCGCCGGTGCTGGCCCGCCCGCCGCTCGCCAAGGGCAAGGTGCGGCTGGTCGGCGACATCTACGCGGTCGTCGTCGCCGAGACCCGCGAGCAGGCGGTCGACGCGGGCGAGGCGATCTGGGCCGACATCGAACCGCTCCCGGCGGTGGTCGACATGGAAGCGGCCATGGCCGACGACGCCGCGCTGATCTTCGAGGAGCACGGGTCGAACGTGGCCTTCGAGACCGGCGTGGGGCTCGAGGACGGCGATCCGCTCGAGGGCGCCGACCACGTCGCCGAGCTGCGCCTGGTCAGCCAGCGGCTGGCCGGGGTGCCCATCGAACCCAACGGTGCCCTGGCCGTCCCCGAGGACGGGCAGCTCACCCTCTACGTCCCGAGCCAGAACCCGAACGCGCTCCGCGAGGCGCTGGCCGGTCAGCTCGGCATGAGCGAGGACGAGATGCGGGTGGTCGCGCCGTCGGTGGGAGGCGGCTTCGGGCCGAAGGCCGGGCCCTACCCCGAGCACATCATCACCGCCCAGCTCGCCCGCGAGCTCGGCCGTCCGGTGAAGTGGACCGAGGGTCGCAGCGAGAACATGGCATCGCTGGCCCACGGGCGCGCCATGGTCATGTACGGCAAGCTCGGGCTGACCTCCGACGGCGTGATCACCGGCTTCGACGCCGAGATCGTCGCCGACTCGGGCGCCTACCCCGGCATAGGCGGCTTCCTCACCGTGTTCACCCAGACCATGATCCAGGGCGTCTACCGGATCCCGAAGCTGCGCTACCACGCCCTGTCGACCATCACCAACACCACACCCACCGGCGCCTACCGGGGCGCCGGGCGCCCCGAGGCCACCCAGCTGATCGAGCGCATCATCGACGTGGCGGCCGACGACCTCGGCATGGACCCGGCCGAGATCCGGCGCAAGAACCTGCTGCAGCCGGGCGACTTCCCGCTGACGACCCACGGGGGCGCCAACTACGACTCGGGCGAGTACGAGGCGTCGCTCGACGCCGCCCTCGCGGCCGCCGACTACCAGACGCTCCGGGCCGATCAGGCCGAGCGCCGCGAGTCGGGCAGCGCGACCCAGCTCGGGATCGGCATCTCGACCTACGTCGAGGTCACCGCGCCGGCCGGCCTCCACGTCGAGTACGGCGCGGTCGAGGTCAACGACGACGGCACCGTGACGGCCCGGGTGGGCACGAGCGCCCACGGGCAGGGCCACGTCACCGCCTTCTCGATGATCGTGTCCGACATGTTGGGCGTTCCGATGGAGGACGTGATCGTGCTCCAGTCCGACACCGACGAGATCCCGCGGGGCCAGGGCACCATGGGCTCGCGCTCGCTCCAGACCGCCGGCTCGGCCGTGCACGTGGCCAGCGAGACGGTCCTCGACAAGGCCAAGCAGCTCGCCGCCCACCTGCTCGAGGCCAGCGCCGACGACATCGTGAAGGGCGACGGCGGCCTGCATGTCGCCGGGGTGCCGGCCAACGCGCTGAGCTGGGCCGAGCTGGCCGCGGCGGCCAACGACGACTCGAAGCGTCCGGACGGGATGGAACCCGGTCTGGCCCACGAGCTCGACTTCGACGGCAGCGACGCCACGTTCCCGTTCGGAGCCCACGTGGCCGTCGTCGAGGTCGACACCGAGACCGGTGCAGTGCAGCTCGTGCGTCACGTCGCGGTCGACGACTGCGGCCGGATCCTCAACCCCTTGCTGGTGACCGGCCAGCAGCACGGCGGCATCGCCCAGGGCGCGGCCCAGGCGCTGTACGAGGTGGTCCTCTACGACGACGACGGCAACCCGATCACCAGCAACCTGGCCGACTACGGCATCCCGTCGGCGGCCGAGCTGCCGTCGTTCGAGACCAGCAACACCGAGACGCCCAGCCCCCGCAACCCGCTCGGCGCCAAGGGCATCGGCGAGTCGGGCACGATCGGCTCGACGCCGGCGATCCACAACGCGGTCGTCGACGCCGTGTCGCACCTCGGCGTCAGCCACATCGACATGCCCCTGACCGCCGAGCGGGTCTGGTCGGCGATCAGGGACGCAGGCTGAGCGACGCGTGTCCCCCCGAACGCTCGGGCTGTCCGACGAGCTGTTCCAGTACGTCGTCGACCACAGCACGGCGCCCGACGAGGTCCAACGGCGGCTGATCGAACGGACGGCCGCGCTCGGGACGGTCTCGCAGATGCAGATCGCCCCCGACCAGGGGGTGCTGATGGGCATGCTCGTGGCGACGATCGCCCCGAGCTTCGCGGTCGAGGTCGGCACCTTCACCGGTTACTCGTCGCTCGCGATCGCGCGGGCGCTGCCCGACGGTGGTCGCCTGCTGTGCTGCGACGTGAGCGAGGAGTGGACCTCGATCGCGCGCGCACACTGGGAGGCCGCTGGGGTGGCCGACCGGATCGAGCTCCGCATCGGCCCAGCTCTCGACACCCTGCGCGCCCTGCCCGCCGACCAGACGGTGGGGTTCGCCTTCATCGACGCCGACAAGGGCGGGTACGTCGACTACTACGAGGAGCTGTTGCCCCGGCTGGCCGACGGCGGGCTGATCGCGGTCGACAACACGCTTTGGAGCGGCGCCGTGGTCGACGAGGCCGACACGTCACCCGACACCGAGGCCATCCGCCGGTTCAACGACCACGTGGCCGCCGACCTCCGCACCGACGTGGTGGTCGTCCCCGTCGGCGACGGCCTCACCCTGATCCGGCGACCATAGACCTCTCGGCCGGTTCCTCCAGAGCGACCCCGGATGGCGTCGGGCGTTGCACTAGTAGAGCGAGTCGTTGGCCCGGCTCGTGGTGCCGCGGGCGGTCGCCACGTCGGCCGCGACCGCGTTGCGGAGGGCGACCAGGTCGGCGCTCACCGTGATCATGCGGAAGCCGCGACCGAGCCGTTCGGCCGCGGTCGCGGCGGTGGCGTGGATCCCGGGCACCACGTCGTGGTGGCCGCAGGCGTCGACGATGGTGGTCAGCGCACGGTGGAACTCGGGGTCCTCCGACCCGGGCGCGTGGCCGAGGCTGATGGCCAGGTCGGCCGGCCCCACGTAGATCGCCTCGACGCCGGGGACCGACAGGATCTCGTCGATCGACTCGACGGCCTCGCGGGTCTCGATCATGGGGATGCACGTGACGTGGGCGTTGGCCTCGGTGGCGTAGTCGGCGCCCTCGACCGCCGAGACCCGCACCGGCCCGAAGCTGCGCGCCCCCTCGGGCGCGTAGCGGGACGCGCGCACGGCCGCCTCGCACTCGGCTCGCGAGTTGACCATCGGCACGATCACCGCCATGGCCCCGGCGTCGAGCACCTTGCCGATGATGCCGGGTTCGTTCCAGGGCACCCGGACGGTCGGCGTGCACCCGCCGAGGCTCAGGGCCTGGAGCATCGGCACCGCGTCGCTGTAGTCGTGGAGGCCGTGCTGGAGGTCGATGCACACGTAGTCGAGGCCGGCGGTCGCCATGACCTCGGCCGACACCGACGACGGGATGGCCAGCCAGCCGCCGATGGCCGGCTCGCCGGCCGCGAACTTCTCACGGAGCGGGTTCGGTCGCATCCGAGCATGGTGCCATAACGTCTCGGCGTGTCCACTCTCGACGACCCTCTGATGGTCGCGGTCGGCCGGTCGTTGGCCGCCACCGTGGTGAACCATCAGCGGCTGGGCGGCGGCGACGTGGCCGAGTCGTTCCGCATCGACCTCGACGACGGCCGGAGGCTCTTCGCCAAGACGCACCGGTCGCCGCCGGCCGGTTTCTTCTCCACCGAGGCCGCCGGCCTCGAGTGGCTCCGGGCCGCCGACGCCGTCGCGATCCCCCAGGTGGTCGCCTGCTCCGACGGCCCGCCCTTCCTGGTGCTCGAGTGGATCACCGAGGGTCGATCTCGCGCCGGCACCGAAGCCGAGCTGGGTCGGGCGCTCGCCGACCTCCACCGCCGCGGGGCGCCCTCGTTCGGCCGCGAGGATCGACGTTCGACCGGCAGCCGCGGCCTGCCCAACGAGCCGTGTGAGACATGGGTCGAGTTCTACGCCACCCAGCGCCTGATGCCGTTGGCCCGGCTGGCGACCGACTCGGGTGCCCTGGCGTCGGAGGCGATCCGCCAGCTCGAGTCGGTGGCAGCCCGCCTCGCCGACCTCGGTGGGCCCCCGGAGCCCCCGGCCCGGCTCCACGGCGACCTGTGGGCCGGCAACCGGCTCGTCGACGACCACGGCACCAGCTGGTTGATCGACCCGGCCGCCCACGGCGGGCATCGCGAGTTCGACCTGGCCATCATGCGTCTGTTCGGCGGCTTCGGTGCCGACTGCCATGCCGCCTACGCCGACAGCCACCCGCTGGCCGAGGGCTGGGAGGACCGCATTCCCCTGCACCAGCTCGCGCCGCTCGTCGTGCACGCCATCAAGTTCGGAGGCGGCTACGTGTCGGCCGTCGACGACGCCCTGAGCCGGCTGCGCTGACCCGCCGGGGTCGACGCGCTGGTTTACCGTGAGGTCATGGCCGGGATCGAGCTCGAGCGCGTCACCAAGCGCTTCGGCGACGTCGTGGCGGTCGACGACGTCAGCCTCGACATCGGCGACGGCGAGTTCATGGTGCTCGTGGGCCCGTCGGGGTGCGGCAAGTCGACCGCGCTGCGGTTGGTCGCCGGGCTCGAGGAGCCCGACGAGGGTGTGATCCGGCTCGACGGCGAGGTCGTGAACGACGTCGAGGCCAAGCACCGCGACCTGGCCATGGTGTTCCAGTCGTACGCGCTGTACCCGCACATGACGGTGCGCCGGAACATCGCGTTCCCGTTGAAGCCGCTGGGCGTCGACCGGTCCGAGCGCGATCGGCGGGCCGCCGCCGCCGCCGCGGTCCTCGCCCTGGAGGACGTGCTCGACCGCAAGCCGGCCCAGCTCTCGGGCGGGCAGCGGCAACGGGTGGCGCTGGCCCGGGCGATCGTGCGGGAGCCCCGCGCTTTCCTCATGGACGAGCCGCTGTCGAATCTCGACGCCAAGCTCCGCACCGAGACCCGGGCCGACCTGGTCGCCCTCCACGAGCGGCTCGCGACCACCTTCGTGTACGTGACCCACGACCAGGTCGAGGCGATGACCATGGCCGATCGGGTGGCGATCCTCGACGCCGGCCGGCTCCAGCAGGTCGGAACGCCCGACGAGGTCTACGAGCGGCCGGCCAACCTGTTCGTGGCCGGCTTCATCGGCAGCCCGCCGATGAACGTCATGTCGGCGACCGCGACCGACGACGGCGGGGTGACCGTCGTGGGCGCAGCCCTGGAGTCCGAAGCCGGGACCGGGCTGCCGGCCGGGCGACCGGTGTCGGTCGGGGTGCGACCCGAGGCGCTGTCGTTCGGCCCGTCCGGCATCCCCGCGCTGGTGGACACGATCGAGTCCCACGGCCACGAGCGGCTCGTGGCGTGCACGCTCGCCGACGGGTCGGCGGCCGTCGTGCGGCTGGCGAGCCGGGCGCCGAGCCCCAAGCCGGGCGATCCGGTCCACCTGTCGGCACGCGCCGACGACGTGCTGGTGTTCGATCCGGAGACGGGGGATCGGGTCCGATGACGTTGGCACCGACCCTCCGCGGCACCGGTACCGAGTCGGTGACACCGACGGCGGGGGCCTCGAAGCGCCGCGACCGGTGGCTGGCGCTGGCGCTGCTCGCACCGTCGTTGGTCGTCTTCGGGGTGTTCGTCTTCTACCCGCTCGGCCGAACGGTCTGGCTCGGGTTCTTCCTCCAGGACCCGTTCGGCCTGCGACGGCAGTGGGTCGGGCTCGAGCAGTACCGCGACGTGATCACCTCGTCGGAGTTCCTCAACAGCCTCGAGGTGACAGCGCTGTTCACCGTCTACACGGTGCCCACGTCGCTGGCCCTCGGCCTCGGCATGGCCGTGCTCGCCCACCAGAAGCTGAGGGGCATGCGCCTCTTCCGTACGATCTTCGCCTCGACCGTCGCCACGTCGGTCGCGGTCGCGTCGCTGCTGTGGCTGGTGCTGCTCCAGCCGTCGGTCGGCGTGTTCAACCAATTGCTCGAGTCGATCGGCCGCGAGCCGCTCGACCTGCTCAACGACGCCGACACCGCTCTGCCCGCCGTGGCGGCCACCACGGTCTGGCAGAACCTCGGCGCGGTGTTCATCGTGACCCTCGCCGGGCTGCAATCAGTCCCCGACGAGCTGTACGAGAGCGCCCGGGTCGACGGCCACGGCGCCTGGTCGCGGTTTCGCAACGTGACCATCCCGATGCTCGGCCCGCAGCTCCTCTTCCTGACCGTCGTGCTGACGATCAACGCCTTCCAGTCGTTCGGCCAGATCGACCTGCTGACCGAGGGCGGTCCCGAGGAGTCGACCAACGTCATCGTCTACAGCATCGTCGAGACCCTGGCCATCGACCCGGGCGCGGCGTCGGCCCAGGCTGTCGTCCTGTTCGGCATCGTCCTGGTCCTCAGCTTCGTCCAGTTCCGCTGGCTCGACCGCCGGGTGCACTATGCGAGCTGACCGCACCACCGCCCGGAGTCACCGCCGTCGCCGCCACCTCCGCACCGCCGGCCAGTACCTCCTTCTGACCGTGGTCGCGGCCATCGTCTTGTTCCCCATCTACTCGGCCGTCATGGTCGCCACCAAGCCCTTCCGCGAGCTGGGCGACCTCGGCATGCTGGTGCCCGACGGCATCAGCCTCGACCTCGGCGCCTTCCCCACGGCGTTCTCCGACGCCAACCTCGACCGGTACCTGATCAACAGCCTGATCGTGGCGGTGCTGATCACCGTCGGGCAGGTTGCGACGTCGATCCTCGCCGGGTACGCCTTCGCATACCTCCGGTTCCCGGGTAAGACGCTGCTGTTCGTCGCCTTCATCGCCACGCTGATGATCCCGGCCGAGGTCACCATCGTCGCCAACCTCGAGACCGTGCAGAAGCTGGGTTGGATCGACAGCTACCAGGCACTCGTCGTGCCGTTCCTCGCCTTCGCGATCGGCACGTTCCTGCTCCGTCAGGCGTTCCTGGGGATCCCGGCCGACATGCGCGACGCTGCGACCATGGACGGGTACGGCCACTGGGGTTACCTCACCCGGGTGGCGGTGCCGCTGGCCCGGCCCAACATCGCCGCCCTGAGCGTGTTCTCGTTCCTGCTGGCATGGAACCAGTACCTGTGGCCGCTGCTCGTGACCAACAGCGACGACTACCGCACGGTGCAGATCGGCCTCAAGCAGCTCACCGGCGTCGAGGGACCGAACCTGAACGTGATCATGGCCGGCACGATCCTCGCCGCGCTGCCCATACTGCTCATGTTGATCCTGTTCGAACGACAGCTGATCCGGGGCCTGACCTCCGGCTCGGTGAAGGGGTGAGCGACGTGACCCACCCACGGCGGTTCTCTCGGCTGGTCGCCATGCTGGCCGCCCTCGCCCTCCTGGTCGCGGCCTGCGGGTCGAGCGGCAACGGTGCCACGGCCGGAGGCGACGACGCGTCCGGCCCGACCCCGACCACACAGGACGAGGGCGAGCCCGATGCTGACGAGCAGACCGACGACGGCGAAGGCGACGACGACCCGACGCCCGAGCCCCAGGAGCCGCCACCGGTCGAGGTGAGCGAGTGCCCGGTCGGCGCGCTCGACGAGGCCGACGGGCCGGTGGCGGTCGAGTTCTGGCACGCCATGTCGGCCATCAA
>JBFJYB010000082.1:0-8822 GCA_041622835.1 Acidimicrobiales bacterium
GGGGTCGGGGTCGCGGTGGGCGACGGCTCGGGGGTGGCGGTCGGTTCGGTCGTGGGCTCGGGACTGGGGGTCGGTTCGGCCTCGGCCACCGGCTCGGACTGCTCGGACGAACCGCCGCAGGCACCGGTCACGAGCGCGACAGCAATCGCCAGCACCACCGCCCGGCGTGGACGACGCCGCCGCCATGCCATGGGGCGACACTCTAGTCAACCCCTGAAGTGACTCCAAATAACACGAAACAGCACCGGACTTACGGCAACCCGAAGACCCGCACCTCTACGGCGCCGGTGTTGCCGCCGGTGGAGTCGGTGACGTCGAAGCGGACGACCTGCCCCGTGACGTCGAGCGCTTGGACGGCGGGAGCGGCGAGGGTGGAGGCGTCGAACGGACCCAGCACCTCGCCGTCGTCGACCTGGACGGTGTAGGTGGTGGTGACCGCCGAGCCGTCGGCCATCGAGCGGGTGACGAACTCGACGCCCGCCAGCGGCTGCGGCGCCCCGAGGTCGAGCACCAGGTACCCGTCGCTGCCGTCGCCCGAGGTCGCCCACTCGGTGGCGTTGTCGTCGTCGATCGCCAACGCACCCGCGAAGGCGTCCGAGAACTCCGAGCTCACGTCGACGACGGTGGCGCCCGGCGCCAGGTTGGCGCCGACGTCGACCGACGGAGCGTCCGGCACCGCCGCCGCATCGACCTCGGGGATCGTGAACGTCGCCAGCTCCGACTGGTAGAGCTGGCCGTCGGCGGTGCTCCCCTGGACCCGGAAGAAGTACGTCTGCCCGGACTCCGCTCCCGGCAGCACGACGTCGTGGTCGATGATCCCGGTGCCGTTCATGGCCAGCGAGTTGTTGAAGTTGCCCAGCGCCTCGGTCTCGCCCCAGACGATGGCGCAGATCATGGGCTCGGTCGTGACCACCCGGAAGATCCCCCGACCGGGGTCGAACGGATCGGCCTCGAACACGAACTCGGTGGCCTGGACCTCCTCGAACGGCAACACCGAGACGCTGTCGTCGCCTCCACCGCACGAGGCGGCGACCAGGACGACGACGGCGACGGCGACGAGGGCAGCTCTCATGACGCCGCCGACCCTACCGGCGCCCGGGCCCGTGTCCGGGTCGGGGTCTACGCTGCCCCCATGACTGCCACCATGTCCCAGCAGCTCGTCGAAGAGGCAGCGTCGATGCTGCCCGAGGTCGTGGAGATCAGGCGGTCGATCCACGCCCAGCCCGAGCTCGGGCTCGACAACCCGCACACCCAGCGGCGGATCCTCGACGCGCTCGACGGCCTCGGCCTCGACTCGGTCACCACCGGCGACGGGCTGACGTCGGTCGTCGCCGAGCTGGTGGGTGCCCGGCCCGGCCCGACCGTGCTGTTGCGGGCCGACACCGACGCGCTGCCGATGACCGAGGACACCGACGAGCCGTTCCGGTCGACCGTCGAGGGCGCAGCCCACGCCTGCGGCCACGACTCGCACGTGGCCATGCTGTTGGGCGCGGCACGGCTGCTGGCCGACCGCCGGTCGGAGCTGGCCGGCACCGTGCGGTTCATGTTCCAGCCCGGCGAGGAGGGCCACGGCGGCGCGGCGATCATGGTCGACGAGGGCGTCACCCACGGCGTCGATCGCAGCTTCGCCATCCACATCACGCCCAACATCCCCGCCGGCATGCTGTCGACCCGACCCGGCCCGATGCTGGCCTCGTCCGACGAGCTGCACATCACCGTGCGGGGCAAGGGGGGGCACGCGTCGACCCCGCACTTCTGCACCGACCCGGTCCCGGCCGCAGCCGCGATGGTGTCGGCCTTCCAGGTGCTCATCACCCGCGAGCTCGACGCCTTCAACCCGGCGCTGCTGACCGTCGCCCACATCGAGGCCGGCACCACCACCAACGTCATCCCCGAGGTCGCCACCATGGAGGGCACGATCCGGGCGGTGTCCGAGGAGACGCGAGCGAAGGTCCACGAGGGCGTCGAGCGGGTCGCTGCCGGCATCGCCGCCGCCCACGACTGCACGGCCGAGACCCAGATCGTCCACGGCTACCCGGTCACGGTCAACGACGCCGGCGAGGCCGGCCGGACCGCACGCGTGGCACGCGACCTGTTGGGCGACGACCGGTACTTCGAGATGCCGACCCCGGTCATGGGTGCCGAGGACTACAGCTACGTCACCCAGCAGGTTCCCGGTGCCATGGTGTTCCTGGGCGTTTGCCCCGACGACATCGACGACTCGCTGACTGCGCCGCCCTGCCACTCGAACCGGATGCGGCTCAACGAGTCGGCGCTGCACGTGGGCGTCGCCCTGCACGTCGCCATGGCGATGGACGCTGACCCCGACCAGGCGTAGGGTCGCTGGCAGGGGATGGGCTCCCGGCTCCTCCCACGCGAGAAGGGGGAAGTTCATGTACGCAACCAGTCGGGTCATGCGAGCCACGACCTTTGCGGCGCTGCCCGAGGTCACGTCGATCGTCGAACACATCAACGCCCACCACGGGTCCGACTTCAGTGTCGGGACCCAACTGGGTGGCGATCCCGCGGCCATTGGGGTCACGACCATGTGGGAGAAGCTGGCCGACTATCAGGCATTCACCGATTCGATGGCCTCCGACGAGGCCCTGATGACCCGCATCATCGGGGTCCAGGACATGCTGATCGCGGGCGCCACCGAGGACACGATCTGGTCGATCCTCCGCCCGCCCAGCGAGCCCGAGGAGTTCACCACCGTCAACGCGGCCAACATGCGGGTGAGCCAGACGGCCGACTGCGTCGCGTTCGCCCTCGAGGCTGCCGAGCACATCAGCAGCGTCACTGGGAACGAGATCGGTGTCGTCACCGCGTTCACCGGCGATCAGTCGCGTCTGCTGTGGGTCGGGAACAACGCCAGTCTGGCCGGGATCCAGGAAACCAACGCGAAGCTCATGGCCGACGCCGACTACCTCGCCCTGTTCAAGCGGTCGGAGGGCCTGTTCGTCGAGTCGACCCTCAACTCGACCATCTGGCGGACGGTGCCGCTGAGCTAGAGCGCCCCCGCCGCGCCATCACCTAGGGTCCGGCCATGGGCCCTGACCTGAGTGGACAGGTAGCAGTCGTCACCGGCGCAGCGGCGGGGATCGGACGCGGGATCGCAGCCGGCCTGGCGGCGGCCGGCGCCGACGTGGCCGTCTGCGACATCCAGCCCAAGGTCGAGCGGGTGGCGGCCGCCATCGCCGACGAGACCGGCCGCCGGGTGCCGGCCTGGCTGGCCGACGTGTCCCAGCCGGACGAGGTGAAGCGGTTCGTCGACGGCGCGGTCGATCGGCTCGGTCGGCTCGACATCGTCGTGAGCAATGCCGGCGTGTGGCGCGCCAGCAACCCCCTGGCCGACACCTGGGAGCAGGCCGTGGCCCAGTTCGAGCTGATCCACGGCGCCAACCTGCGGGGCGTCTTCCTCGTCGGCCGGGCCGCCATCCCGCACCTCGTCGCCGGCGGCGGCGGTCACCTCGTCAACATCGCCACCGACCACATCTGCCCGCCCCCCGGCTACGCCACCGGCGGTGGACGCTGGATGGACGTGTACGACAGCTCGAAGTGGGGCATCAACGGGCTCACCCAGTCGTGGTCCAAGATCCTCCGCGACCACGGCGTGCGGGTGAACGCGCTGTGCATGGACGCGGTCGACTCCGAGATGGTCCGGTTCGCGGTCGGGCCCGGCCTCACCGACGAGCATCTGGCCACCTTCATGCGGCCCGAGCAGATCGCCGACCTGCTGCTCGAGCTGATCGACGAGGGCCCCGACGGTCGGACCGGCGAGAACATCGGGATCTGGCGCAAGCACCCGATCGAGCTGCCGCCCCGCCAGGAGGAGCTGCCCAGCCGGCATCCGTGATCCCTGAGGTCGTAGGCTGAGCCGACCGCTACACGGGGAGAGCCCACATGGGGACCGAGCTGCGCCGGTCGTTCTGCCGGGTGTGCCACGCGGCATGCCCGATCGACGTCGAGATGGACGGCAACCGCGTCGTGAAGGTGCACGGCGTCGCCGACGACCCGCTGTTCGAGGGCTACACGTGCATCAAGGGCCGGATGCTGCCCGAGCAGATCCACCACCCCGACCGGCTCAGGTACGCCCAGCGCCGCACCCCCGACGGTCGCTTCGAGGAAGTGTCGACCTCCACCGCCCTCGACGAGATCTCGGATCAGATCCGGCAGATCATCGACCGGCACGGTCCCCGCGCGGTCGCGACCTACACCGGTACCGGCGGGTACCAGAACGCCACCTCCAACCCGGTCGCCCGGGCCTTCCACAAGGCGATCGGATCGGTCTCGTACTACACGTCGGTCACCATCGACCAGCCGTCGAAGGCGGTGGCCGCCATGCGGCTCGGCATGTGGGAGGCGGGCTGGAACAACTTCCGCGACGCCGACGTGCTGCTGTGCGTCGGCTACAACCCGATGGTCTCGAGCTTCAGCCCCAACGGCGGGCTCCAGGGGACGAACCCGTTCACGGTCATGCGCCGGGCCAAGCAGCGCGGCATGAAGCTGGTGGTCGTCGACCCGCGGCGCACCGAGATGGCGGGCTTCGCCGACATCCACCTCCAGATCCGGCCCGGTGAGGACCCCGCCCTGCTGGCGGGAATGATCAACCTGATCCTCGCCGAGGGTCGGCACGACCACGCATTCACCGACCGCTACGTCGATGCCGAGCAGCTGGCGGCGCTGACCGACGCGGTCGCTCCCTTCACCCTCGACTACGTCGCCGAGCGCTGCGACCTGGCGGCCGACGACGTGGCGGCCGCGGCCCGGATGTTCGCCGCCGGCACGCGGGGTATCGCCGGCTCGGGCACCGGGCCGAGCATGGCCCCGCACCCCACGCTGATGGAGCACCTCGTGCTGACGCTCAACGTGCTGTGCGGGCGGGTGAACCGCGAGGGCGACGCCATAGAGGCCGGCAACTTCCTCTACCCCGAGACGCCTCGCCGGGCCCAGGTCATCCCGCCGATGGACCCGCTCACCGGGCCGGCCACCCGCTTCCGTGGCTTGAAGGGCTACATCGGCGAGCTGCCGGCCACGACCATGGCCGAGGAGATCCTCGAGCCCGGACCCGAGCAGGTGCGGGCCCTGATCGTCAACGGCGGGAACCCGGCGGTGGCCTTCCCCGACCAGGAGCTGACCGTCAGGGCCCTGCGCGACCTCGACCTGCTGGTCGTGATCGACCATCGCATGACCGCCTCGGCCGAGGTCGCCGACTACGTCGTCGCGCCCCGGCTGTCGCTCGAGCGAGCCGACGTGCCGCTGTGGATGGACCGGTGGTTCCGGGCCCCCTACGCCCTCTACACCCCCGCGGTCGTCGACGCCGACGGCGACATGCTCACCGAGTGGGAGGTCTATGCCGGAATCGCCGAGCGCATCGGCGTGACAATTCAGCTCCCCGGCGGACCGCTGCCGACCGAGCCCTGGCCCACCGACGACGACGTCATCGACCTCGTGTACGCCGAGGCCCGCATGCCGCTCGACGAGTACCGGGCCAACAGCGGCAAGATCCTCGAGGACCGGGCCATGACGGTGGCGCCGGCCGCCCCCGACGCCACGGCCCGGTTCGCGGTCGGGCCCCCCGACGTCGTCACCGAGCTTGCCGACGTGCGGGCCGAGACGACCGGCGTCGAGGTCCTGTCCCGGTACGACCCGGAGATCCACCGCTTCCGCCTCATCAGCCGCCGTCTCAAGTCGGCCCTCAACTCGCTCGGCAACGAGCTACCCGGCCTCCGCCGCAAGGGCTCGACCAACTACGCCTACATGCACCCCGAAGACATGGCCGAGCTCGGGGTCGAGAGCGACGGGCTGGTGGAGATCGCCTCGCCCCACGCGTCGCTGATCGGGGTGGCGATGGCGGCTCCCGACGTCAAGCGGGGCGTGGTGTCGATGTCGCACTCGTGGGGTGGACTGTCGCTCACCGACGAGAAGGTGCGCGACATCGGCACACCCACCAACCGCCTGATCGACGTGGCCGACGGGTACGACCGGCTCACCGGCATGGCCGTCCAGAGCAGCATCCCGGTCTCGGTCACGCCGGTCAGCGAGGACGCGCTGCTTGTTTGACTCGTTGTTCGACTCGCCGCCGCCATCGGCAGCCGCTCGCCCTGCGGATTGACGCCGGATTGACGCCGTGACTCGCACCGTCATGTTCCACCAGGACGACGTGGGCATGTGCCACGGGGCCAACGTCGCCTTCGTCGAGCTCTCCCACCTCGGCGTCATCGACGCCGGCTCGGTGATGGTGCCGTGTCCGTGGTCGTCGGAGGCCTGCGAGCTGGCTGCGTCCGACCCGACCCTCGATCTGGGTGTCCACCTGACACTGACCGCCGAGAAGCAGTACTACCGGTGGCGCCCGCTGACGGCGGCGTCACCGGCGTCGGGACTCGTCGACGCCGACGGCTACATGTGGCGGTCGGTGGCCGACGTCCGCCGGCACGGCGATCCGGTTGCGGTCGACGAGGAGATGCGGGCGCAGGTCGAGCGGGCGCGCGCCCACGGCGTCGACGTCACCCATCTCGATGCCCACATGGGCGCCGCCCTGGCACCCGAGTTCCTGGCCTCGTACCTCGCGCTCGGCGTCGAGTACCAGGTGCCGGTCCTGCTCACCCACCAGCTCTCGGGATACGGGGCCAACCGCCACCTGCGCGGCGCCGACGAGCAGGCCTACGCCTCGATGGTCCGTGAGGCGGTCGAGGCCGGGGCCGTGGTGTTCGACGGGGTGGGCGAGACGCCCTTCGAACGGGATCCCGGGCCGGTCGAGTCGATCTACCGCGACATGGTGGCCGGGCTCGGCGACGGCCTCTGGTTCCTCGCACTGCACCCGAACGCTCCGGGCGAGCTCGACGCGATCGAGCCCGACTCGGCGTTCATCCGAACCGACGAGTACGACCTGTTCCGAGGGTCGTCCTGGGGGAGCTGGTTGGCCGACCAGGCCCTCGACCGAGTCGGCTTCCGCTCCATACGCGACGAGGTCTACCCGATCAGGAACTGATCGCCCACGCGACCGAATGCGAACGAGTCGTTGGCGGCGCCCCGCGTCCACGTGCGCCGTGCGAACCAGGTGTTCGGGCTCCGCGCGACCACCATGTCGTCGATGCCGTCGGCGTCGAGGTCACCGCACAGGTGCGTGTCGCTGCGGCGGCCGAAGCCGACCGTGACCTCGGCCGATCGGCCGCGATGGTCGGCGTCGACGAAGCGCACGCCCCTGCGGACGACGACCAGCTCGTCGGTGCCGTCGCCGTCGGTGTCGCACAGCAGCGGGATGTCGCCGGCCCGACCGAAGCTGAACGACTTCTGGGCCCGGCCGCCCGACCAGGAGCGGCGGGCATACCAGCTCCTGCCACCCCGGACGACGACGGGATCGTCGCTGCCGTCGCCGTCGATGTCGCCGCAGAGCGCCACGTCGGAGGCTCTCCCGTACCGGAACGTGAGCTCGGCCCGGCCACCCCTGTGATCGAGATCGACCGACCAGGTGGCGCCGGACCGGGTCACGGCCTCGTCGATGCCGTCGCCGTCGACGTCGCAGACGAGCACGGTCGTCGCGGTTGCGTCGACCGTGATCGGTCGCGTCCCGCCGTGCAGCCGGTCGCCACGAAGGGCATAGGTCCTCGCCGGCGTCGCCTCCGGGATCGTCGAGGCGGCCGAGGTGTAGGTCGCACAGGTCTCGGGGTGGGCGCGGCTCCATGGGCCGGTCGACCACTCGTCGTCTCCGCAGACGCGGTAGGGACCGGGGTCACCCGTGCCGATGCGGGCCATGGCCCGGGCATGGCAGACCGGCCACTGCCGATCGGGTGACGACTTGGACCAGTGGTCGTAGGTCACTGCGTCCTGGATCTCGGGTGGCGCCTGGTTCGGGCGCTTGCCCGACCACTCGGGGTAGCCGGCGGCGACGGTGGCGTGGTTCCAGGTGCTCTGCACCCACTGCACCGCGCCCCAGAACGGGGCCCGCGACGTCGCGGGAGTGCGGTAGCGGCCGTGGCTGAGGCTCTCGCAGTAGATCATGGCCTCGAGCCCGGCTGCGTCGAGCTGGGTCCCGGTGCCGTGGGCCGCAGCCGGGGTCGCCGACCCGCTCGTCAGCCCGACGCCGGCCAGGCCGGAGGCCAGGATCGTGGCGAGCAGGACGGCCGCTACACGAGGGCGCGTGGCAAGTGGGCGCGCGCGCCAAGAGAGTGAAGTCAGGGGGGACATGGCCGAGAGCATGCCCGTTACATACGTGAAAGTTACGGTTGTGTGACGAACTTCACAAGGGCGACAAGTAGGTGGGGATCGGGGAGGTCCGCGCCCGACCGGGTCGCAGTCGGCGGCTGTGGCCCCTAGAGTTGTCGGCGTAGAGGAGTCACTCGGACTTGCTCATGATTAAAGAAGGCAATGCATTGGCTACAGGAACCGTGAAGTTCTTCAACTCGGAGAAGGGCTTCGGCTTTATCTCTCAAGAGCAGGGAGATGACATCTTCGTGCACTACTCGAACATCCAGGGCAGCGGCTACCGGTCGCTCGAGGAGGGCCAGACCGTCGAGTTCGACATCGGCCCGGGCCGCAAAGGCGACGAGGCCCAGAACGTCCGGGTCGTCTGACCCGACCCAGATCCCTGCGAGGGCCGCCGGCGACAGCCGGCGGCTTTCGTCGTTTTCGGGCCGGGCGCGCTTGGACCGTCGGACCCGGGCGTTTTGGGGCCGGGCGGCACGCGGCCTAGCCTCGCCCGGTCGAGCCGAAAGGGAGTGTGGTCGTGAGCAGGTTGTGTGAGGGTCGGGTGGCGGTGGTGACTGGTGGTGGTCGGGGGATCGGGCGTGAGCATGCGCTGTTGTTGGCGGAGAACGGGGCGA
>JBFJYB010000083.1:0-8798 GCA_041622835.1 Acidimicrobiales bacterium
CGCCACGGTCCCGAGCGCGACGGTCATCGGCAGGCCGATCCCCAGCATCCGAGCCGGGATGCCGAAGTTGGCGCGCAGACGCCTGAGGTCGATGCGGGTGGCGTCCGAGAACAGCACGAGGACGAGGGTGGCCTCCGCCAGCAGGCTGACCGACTCGGTCTCGAGCTCGAGCTCGAGCCAGCCCAGCCCACCGTCGCCGATGACCAGCCCGACTGCGACCATGACCATGGGCCCGGTCACGGCCAGGCGTTCGACGCGGTGCGAGACGAGGGCATACCCGAAGACCACGACGGCCAGTGTCAGCAGCTCGCGCACCGTTGGCTCCTCGGGTCGGGCGATTCCGGCAGGACCCATGATGCTGGCAGATGGCGGGCGGCCGTGGGACGCCGAGACATCTCCCTCCCGGTACGCGAGTCTGTGGGCCACCAGGAAGGCAGGGATGCAGGGATGCGGCAGATGCTTCGAAGTTTCGGTGCCTCCGGCGGAGGTTGTGTCCGTCGGTCGGGGCACACTCGCGTCGATCGGTTCTGTACCGCCGAGCTGACGACGATCGGATCACGACAGGGCGCACCGCACCGGTGTCGCCCACGGAGGTGTCTCCCCATGACCAAGCGGGCCCTACCCGGGCTGGTGACCCTTGCGCTGCTGCTCGCGGCATGCGGGGGCGCCGACCCCCAGCTGGTCGACACCGAGACGCCCCTCGACGAGCCGGTGGAGGCCGCCGAGGACTCGGTCGACGACGAGCCGGTCGATCCCACCGGTGACGTCGACGACGAGGCCAGCAGCGGAGACGTCGCCGTGCAGCCGCCGGTCGAGCCCGATCAGCCCGTCGGCGAGCCCGAGCCCGACGAGTCCGAGCCGGAGGCCGACGAGCCCGAGCCCGCCCCGACCATCGAGGAGCCGCCGGCCGAGCCACCACCGCCTCCTCCCGAGCCCGAGCCCGAGGCCTTGGCCGGCACTGCGACGGTGACGCTGAGCGACAACCGGGTGTTCACGATCGACACGGTGTGCTCGGTGACCGACACCGCGGCCACCGGCTGGTCGTTCCAGTTCGAGGGCACCGATGCCGCGGGCGTCGAGATCGAGGGCGTGTACGACTCGTCCCAGCCGGACTTCACCGTGCTCTTCCTCGTCGGACCCGATGCGCTCCAGGGCGACGACCTGTTCCTGTCGAACGTCAACGGCGGAGACGACGTGGTCGAGACCTCCACCGGTGGGACGACCTGGACGGCGACCGTCGTGCTCACCGACGAGCAGGGTGGCACAGTGACTGCCGACGTGGACGCGTCGTGCGGCTGAGCCGACCGGCGTTGGAGCAACTGGCGTAGGAGCACGTGCGCCTGACGTGAGGGGGGAGAGTCGACCATGACTGCAACCGACGCGGGCGACGCGAGGTGGCACAAGATCCTCGAGCTCGACGAGCTCGACGAGGGCAGGGTCACCACCGTCAGCGTCGGCCGGGCGACCCTCGCCGTCACCCACTTCGAGGGCGCCTACGGCGCACTCGACAACCGCTGTCCCCACCAGGGCGGCCCGCTCGGAGAGGGCTCGATCGAGAAGGGGCTGCTGCGCTGTCCGTGGCACGGCTACGACTACAGCCCGATCGACGGCTCGCCGCCGCCGCCGTTCACCGACGCGCCCGCCTGCTTCCCCACCGAGGTCCGTGACGACGGGGTCTACGTGGCCCTGCCACCCGAACCCGACCGGGAGCGGACCGTCAGCGACGTCATGGTCGAGACCATGGTGAACTGGGGCGTCTCGCACGTCTTCGGGATGGTGGGCCACTCCAACCTCGGCTTCGCCGACGCCATGCGCGAGGCCGAGGCCCGCGGCGAGCTCACCTACGTCGGCATCCGCCACGAGGGAGCTGCCGCCTTCGCCGCCACCGCCTACGGCAAGCTGACCGGCGGCCTGGCGGCATGCTTCGCCATCGCCGGGCCCGGGTCGACCAACCTGCTGACCGGGCTCTACGACGCCAAGGTCGACCGGGCGCCGGTGCTCGCCATCTCCGGCCAGGTCCCGTCCAAGGTCAAGGGCCGGGGCGCGTTCCAGGACCTCGACCTGGCCAACGCCTTCAGCGACGTGGCCGCCTACGGCGAGACCGTGCAGGCCGGCTCGGACCACGCCGAGATCATGAGCCTGGCCTGCAAGAACGCGCTGGTGCAGCGCGACGTCGCCCACCTCATGCTGCCCGACGAGGTGCAGGTGCTCCCGGCCGGCGACGCTCGGGCGGGGGGCCCCGACGGCCGCACCGGCGACGACCGCAGCTCACCTCCGGCCGATGCCTTGGCGGCGGCGACCGCCCGCATCGCCGCGGCCGAGCGACCGCTCGTGATCGTCGGCGCCGGCGCCCGCTTCGACATGGAGCCGATCGTCACCCTCGCCGAGGCGATCGGCGCGCCGGTCGCCACCACCTTCAAGGGCAAGGGGCAGGTCTCGGACCACCATCCCCTCGGTTGCGGGGTGTTGGGCCGCAGCGGCACGCCGATCGCGAGCTGGTTCATGAACGAGAGCGACCTCATCGTCGTGTTCGGGGCCTCGTTCTCGAACCACACCGGGATCAGCGACTACAAGCCGATCGTCCAGGTCGACTTCGATCCCATGGCTCTCGGTCGCTTCCACCCGGTCGAGATCCCGGTGCTGGGCCACGTGGGCGTGACCGCCCGAGCGCTGCGAGAGGCCCTGCCCGACGACCTCACGTGCACCGACCGGCGAGGCGAGGTGGCCGAGCGCTGGGCGATCTGGCGGGCCGAGAAGCAGCGTCGCGTGGCCGACGACTCGGGCGCGGGCGTCAGCTCGGCGGCGATCTTCGAGGCGCTGAGCGGTGCGGTCGACGACGACGCCGTCGTGTGCGTCGACGTCGGCAACAACACCTACTCGTTCGGGCGCTACTTCGAGGTCGTCGACCAGTCGGTGCTGATGTCGGGCTATCTGGGCTCGATCGGCTTCGCGTTCCCGGCCGCCATGGGCTCGTGGGCTGCGGTGGGCGGTGAACGCCAGGTCGTGGCGGTGGCCGGCGACGGCGGCTTCGGCCAGTACGCCATGGAGCTCACCACCGCGGTCAAGCACGGCATGGACATCACCCTGGTGCTGCTGGCGAACGGCGAGCTGGGCAAGATCTCCAAGGAGCAGCGCTGGGCTGCGCTCGACGTCTGGCACACCTCGCTGCACAACCCCGACTTCGCCGCCTTCGCCGAGCTGTGCGGCGGGAAGGGCATACGTGTGTCGGCGGCGTCCGAGCTCGACGGCGCACTGCGGGCCGCCCTCGACCACGACGGCCCCGCGGTCGTCGAGGTCATCGCCGATCCGGTGCTGGTCTAGGAGGCCGGCAATGGCGGAGCGGCGCAACCCGCTGGCCGAGGCTCAGGACGTACTCGGTGGGGCGGCCCGGGGTGTCGTGCTCGAGCCGTCACCGCCGGCGGTCGACGACGGCGAGTGGTTCGCCGACGACCCGGTCAACACCCAGGTGGCGGGCAACGGGCCGCTGGTCTCGCCGGCGGGAAACGGCGACGAGAGCTGGGTCGACCGGATCGCCGTCGAGCCGGACCTGACCACCTGGGCGAGCGACCGGTCGCTGGCCGCCCACCGCCGGCTCGAGACACCCCCCGCCGCGCTGGTCGAGACCCGGCTCGGTCTGCACCGGCTCGCCACCTACGTGGTCGCCCCGGCCAGGCACGCGGTCACCGGCAAGTTCGGGCTGCGCTGGGTCAGGGGCGGGTTCGGCACGCCGTTCTTCGGCGCCGACCGGCAGGTCAGGGTGGAGGGCGGCGAGCTGGTGGTCCAGGAGGGTGATCGGGTCCGCTCGGTGCCCGTCACCAGCCTCCGGGCCGCCGCCGAGCTCATCGGCAGCGAGATCGACCCCGAGGTCGCCACCGAGCACGACAGCCCGCCGCTGGGCGACGTCGACGAGATGCTGTCGGTGGACCCGCAGGCGGTGGACTACCTCGACGCCTGGTGGGGACTGGCCACCTACACCCTCGAGCGGCTGCGGGCCGACCACGGTTCGGTGGACCCGAGCCGGGTGCAGCTGTGGCCCGGCCACTTCGACCCGGCCGTCGAGATCGGCGACGACGACCACCGCGCCTCCTACGGCGCGTCACCCGGCGACGCCGGCAGCCCCGATCCCTACCTGTACGTCGCGCTGTGGAACCCCGACCGGGCCGGCATCGACCCCGACGACGAGTTCTGGGACGCCGAGGCCTTCACCGGGGCCGTGCTGCCGCTGGCGCGGCTGCTCGAGGCCGAGGACCAGGTGGCGGCGGCCATCGAGTTCTTCCGCGAGGGACGCGACCGCCTGAGCTGAGCTGGGTCGTTCCGCGCTACTCGCAGCTGATCTTGGTCTCGGCGAAGCAGGTGTCGGTGCCGGGTCCGCCGTTGGCGGTGTCGGTGCCGCCGTTGCCGAACAGCGAGTCGTCGCCGCCTCCGCCGGCGATGTCGTCGTTGCCGCCCTGGCCGATGAGGGTGTCGTGGCCCGCGTTCCCGCGGATGTCGTCGCGGCCGCCGCTGCCCTCGATCTTGTTGGCCAGCCCGTTGCCCTGCAGCGTGTCGGCCAGCGACGAGCCGACGATGTTCTCTACCGAGGCGATGGTGTCCGACCCGTGCCCGCCCGAGGCCGTGCCCGCCGCGAGCCTCACGGTCACCGCGCCCGGCGCGCCTGTGTAGTCGGCGGTGTCGGTCCCGGCGTTGCCAGTGAGGTCGTCGTTGCCTGGCCCGCCTCGCAGCACGTCGTTGCCGCCCTGGCCGATCAGCTCGTCGTTGCCGGGGTTGCCCCGCAGCTCGTCGCTCCCGGCGCCGCCCTCGATCCGGTTGGCGAGGACGTTGCCGAACAGGGTGTCGGCGAAGGGGGTGCCGATGATGTTCTCGACCTGCTTGACCGAGTCGGAGCCGTGCCCGCCGGTTGCGGTCTGGGGCCCCAGCTTGACGGTGACGGCGGCCGGCGCGCCCGAGTAGTCGACGGTGTCGTTGCCAGCGTTGCCGCGGAGCGTGTCGTTCCCGGTACCGCCGATGATCGTGTCGTTGCCGCCGCCACCCCGGATCGTGTCGTCGCCCCCGTCCCCGCAGATCGTGTCGTCGCCCCCGAGGCCCTGGACGGTGTCGTTCCCTCCTCGGGCCTGGATGATGTCGACGCCCGAGGTGCCGACCAGGTTGTCGTTGCCGTCGGTGCCGACCACGGTGGCGATCGTGCCGTTGCATATGGCCGCGAACGTCGTCACGACGCCGTCGAGGCCGGTGGTGTACACGTTCAGGTCGTTGGGGCTGACCGCGACGACGTTCACGTTGCCCAGGCTGGTCAGGAACTCGCAGTGCGCCTCGAGCAGGGTCAGACGGCCGGTGCTAGCGCGGCGCGAGAACACGAGCAGGGCCGAGTGCCACGACTCGCTCACGTACACGCGGTCACCGCTGAAGTTGACGGCAACGCCCCCTCCGCCGCTGACACCCAGGCAGTCGAAGTCGCCGGTGTTGTCGAGGAACGGCGGGATCTCCTCGACGAAGGTGAGCTTGCCGTCGACCTGGTTGCGGCTGAACACCGCGCCCAGGTCGTCGTCGCCGAGGGTGCCGTCGTCGAACTCGCCGCTGACGTAGAGGTGCTTGCCGTCGGGGCTGATCGTCACCGAGTTCGATCCGACGAGCCCGCTGACGCCGCCGACGCCGTCGAACTTCGCCTCCACGAACGTGAGGGCGCCCGTGGTCGTGTCGCGATCGAAGACCGCGACCGCGTGGTCGTCCTCGCCCGCGACGTAGACGAACTCGCCGTCGGGGCTGACCGTGACCCCTTCGGCGGCGTTCAGACCGTCGACCCCGCCGACGCCGTCCTTCTCCGTCTCGACGAAGGCCAGCGCTCCCGTCGCGGCCGTGCGGCTGAACACCGCCACCGCGTCCTCGGAACGCGACGCCACGTAGACGTGCTTGCCGTCGGGGCTCACGGTGACCCCGTGGGCGCCGGCCAGCCCGTCGACGCCTCCGGCGCCGTCCTTCTCGGCCTCCACGAACGTGAGCAGGCCCGTGACGGAGCTCCGGCTGAACGCGGTGACGGAGTTGTCGGCCAGGCTGGCGACGTAGACGTGCTGGCCGTCGGGGCTGATGGCCACGCCGCGCGCCCCCTCGAGCTCGGTGACGGCTCCGACCCCGTCGAAGATGGCGGCGAGGAAGGCCAGCTCGCCGTCGGCGGCGGAACGCGACAGGGCGACCACCGAATCGTCGAAGCTGCCGGTGGCGTAGGCGTGCTTGCCGTCGGGGGAGACCGCCAGGCCCTGGGACCCGTCGAGCCCGTCCACCGAGCCGTTGTTGTCGGCGACCGTCTGGATCGAGCTGATCTCGTCGTCTTCGGCCGCCGCGATCCCCGCTGTCGCCCCGATGGCGACGACGGTGGAGGCCAGGCAGATGGCGGCAGCAGCACCCACCGACCTCAGAGGGATGCAACGACGGGGCACTGCGAACCTCCGCGCTCACGCTTTCCGCGGATCGTACTCACACCATGTTCGGCCGTCACCGGGTTTTCTCGGAGCTGACATCACCAGGCCGGTCTGCCAGCATCTGGCCATGTCCGCCGTGTTCGAGCTGTCCGACTCCTACGTCGACGCCCTCGCCGAGCTCGACCCGAACATGGCGACCCTGATCGGCATCGTCGGTCACGATCACCGCCAGACCGACTACTCGCCGGCTGGGGCGGCAGCACGCGCCGAGCTCGACCGCTCGACGCTGGCCGATCTCGGGGGTCTGGCCGACGCGGGCGACGACGACCGGGTGGCGCGGGCCTTCATGGGCGAGCGGCTCGGTGTCGCCGCGGAGCTGTTCGAGGCCGGCGAGTGGATGCGCGACATCAACACGCTGGTGAGCCCCCTCCAGCTCGTCCGCGAGGTCTTCGACGTGGCCGACACCGGTGGCGACGAGGGCTGGACTGCCATCGCCGGTCGGCTCGAGGGGGTGCCCGGCGCGTTGGAGGGCTGGCGGGCGTCGCTGGCCGAGGGGCTCCGGCTCGGCGTGACCGCGGCCCGCCGCCAGGCGCTGGCGTGTGCCGACCAGACCGCCAAGCGCGCCGGGTTCTTCGTCGAGCTCGCAGCCCGACGGCCCGGGCAGGATGCCCTCGGTGGCCGGCTCGCGGCGGCGGCCACCTCGGCCAGCCAGGCCTACCTCGACACCGGGGTCTGGCTCCGTGAGGTGTACGCGCCGGAGGCCGGCCCGCTCGACGGGATCGGCGACGCCGACCGCTACCGCCTGATGGCGCGGAGCTTCCTGGGTGCGGAGGTCGAGCCGCTCGAGACCTACGGGTGGGGCTGGTCTGAGGTGCGACGCATCGAGTCGGAGATGGAGTCGGTGGCCACCGGCATCGAGCCGGGAGCCCCGCTGCGAGAGGTGTTCCACTTCCTCGAGGCCGAGTCGGACTACGCGGTCGCCGGCGCCGACGCGCTCCGGGAGTGGGCCCAGGCCCACGTCGACCGCATGATCGCGGAGTTCGGCCGGGGCCACTTCGACATCGACGACAGGATCCGGCGTTGCACGGTGAACATCGGCCCCGGCGGCGGCTCGACCGCGCCGCACTACACCGGCCCGTCGGAGGATTTCTCCCGGCCCGGTGGCGTCTGGTACCCCGACCTCGGTGAGGGCCGCCGCTACGCCCTCTGGCGCCAGGTGACCACCGCGAACCACGAGGCGGTGCCCGGCCACCACCTCCAGGTGGCGCAGGTGATGCTGCAGGCCGAGCGGCTGTCGAGGTTCCAGCGGCTCTGGTTCGTCTCGGGCCACGGCGAGGGCTGGGCGCTCTACGCCGAGCGGCTCTGCCACGAGCTGGGCTTCCTCGAGCAGCCGGAGGCGGTGCTCGGGTACCTCTCGGCCCAGATGCTGCGGGCTGTCCGGGTCGTCGTCGACATCGGGCTCCATCTGCGGCTGGAGATCCCCGCCGACTCCGCGTGGCGTCCCGGCGAACCCTGGACCCGCGACCTTGCCGTCGAGTTCGTGGCGGCCAAGACCGGTGAGCCGCTCGACGTGGTCAGCTCCGAGGTCGACCGCTACCTGGGCTGGCCGGGGCAGGCGATCAGCTACAAGGTGGGCGAGCGGGAGTGGCTGGCGGCCCGAGACGACGCTCGGACTGCGCTGGGCCCGGCCTTCGACCTGAAGCGGTTCCACACGGCGGCGCTCGATCTCGGACCCCTCGGTTTGGAGCAGCTGCGATCCGAGATCGGCTCGAGGATGGGTGCCGCGACCGACCGGCCGCCACGTGCCAAGGTGTAGGCCCCCAAGCCCTGGATCTCTGACCGCTGAGGGCGCGCTGGCGCGCCCCAAGTAGTCACAGATCCGGGGGGAGCCACGAGAAGGACACGAGGAGAGAGCCGACCATGGCGGACTGGACCAAGAAGATCACCAAGGCGGTGGGAGACGACCTGGAGGCCGGCGAGACGTTGTTGAGCGGGATATTTCTGCAGCCGGCCGGTGAGACGACCCGGGCCGTCAGCCGGGGCGTCGGCGGCGCGCTGGGATCGATGATCGCCAAGCGCCGCCAGGACAAGGCCGACGACGGCGACGGTCTCCGCTCCGACGAGGGCCTGGCCGCCCAGTTCACCGACGAGCCCCTCGTCGTCGGGCTGACCGACCGGCGCGTGCTGGTCTGGGGTCACTCGACGATGTCGGGCAAGCCCAAGGGCCTGAAGTTCACCTTCCCCGCCGACCAGCTCACCGACCTCGAGATCGAGAAGCAGAAGGCGACCTACGCGGTCGTGATGGGCTTCGCCGACGGCTCGGGCGTCGTGCGCGAGGCGCCCCGGGTGGGGAACAAGCCGACCGCCTTCCTCGACGCGTTCACC
>JBFJYB010000084.1:0-8776 GCA_041622835.1 Acidimicrobiales bacterium
GTCGATGGCGTCGGGGCTGACCATGTGGATGCACTTCCACGGGCAGATGTCGACGCAGCCCTCGCACATGATGCACTCGGACTGGTCGATGTGGATGAACTGCTTCGGCTTGACCGCCTTGGACAGCCACTCCGCGTCGACCTCCTGCAGGACGTAGTCGTCGCGGAACTCCGGCATGGGGGGATTGGCGTCGGTGACCGGCACTAGGTCATCGCCCCCTGCGACGTCGCGCCCTCGCGGACGAGCGGCCGGCCGTACTCGGAGCGCTCGATGGCGACCTCGGCCTCCTTGCCCCGGTTCTGCCACATGGCCCAGAGCGCGACGTTGCCCACCAGCCCGATCCCGTAGATCAGCACCGCGATGATGTCCCGCAGGACCAGGTAGGTGAGGGTGAACGGGAAGGCCCACTCGAAGATGCCCTCACCGCTGGTGAAGCCGAGGTCGGGGCCCCTGACGATCCGGTCGGCCCGCCAGGCCAGCTCGGAGTCGGCGTAGGTCAGCCACTGGTGGGGGACGACGCCGTAGATCCAGAACATCAGCAGGAAGATGTAGGTGGACGAGAGGAGCGCTTCTCCCCACGACAGCGTGGCTCCGACCGGGCGACGCTTCATGAGCCACAGGATCGGCGCGGTCATCGCCAGGGTGGCCAGCACCGACAGCGTGAAGGCGACGTTGGGGCCCTTCTCCTGGGTGTAGCCGATCCAGGCGAACACGACGACGAAGAAGCCGATGACCGCACCGGTGGCCATCCAGAACCGCCTCACCGCGATGTCGACCGGTCTGGCTGTGCTCATCCCGACCTCCTCGCTCCCGGTGCCGGCGCTGCGCTCCACGGCCCAGCGCTCGTGAATGTTCTCACAAACGAGTTTAGCCCGTTGAAGCTACCGACTGCCCTCATCGGGGGTAGGTCTACCACGCCGCGAAACCCGCAACCGAATCGGGCGCCCCACCCGGTCCGACGCCGCCTCGCCACCACCTGCGATCCCCGGGCCCACTCGATTGGGTCACTACGCTCACGCCGCGTAGAGTGACGCCGTCCGAGCCCCTGCGTCGCCCGGAGGACCGGTGACCGAAGTACCCGAGCATCTGCTGGCCCGCTCCAAATCGCGGCGCGCCGAGCTCACCGGCGACTCGGCCGGCGGCGACACCGAGTCGGCCGCGACGCCCGATCCCGGTACGGCCGTGGAGCCGGCCGAAGCTGCGGCCGCCCCGGCCCCCGCCGCCGCCCCCGCACCGGTACCGGCCGCCGCGCCCGAGCCGCCGCCGGAGCCGCCGAAGCCGTGGGTCCAGGCCGCGCTCGACCGCAAGAAGATCCCGTTCTGGGTCATGCCGGTGCTGGCGTTCTTCCCGATCTGGCTGTTCGTGTACGTCGGCACCCTCGAGGCGCCGTCGCGCGCCGCAGCCGGGCCGCTGGGCGAGGGCGCCGAGCTCTACGAGCTCAACTGCGCCTCCTGCCACGGCGCCAACGGCGGCGGTGGCGTCGGACCGGCCCTCACCAACGGCGAGGTGCTCAACACCTTCGCGAGCTGGCAGAGCCAGGTGGACTGGATCGTCAACGGCTCGCCGGCGCCCGGCACCCCCTACGGCGACCCCGACCGCGAAGGCGGCCAGCGGATCGCCGCCGGCGGCATGCCCGGGTTCGGCGAGACACTGTCGGCGTCGCAGATCCTCGCGGTCGTCCTCTACGAGCGGGTGCAGCACGGCGGTCAACCCGAGGAGGAGCTGCTCGAGGTCGAGGAGCTGGTCGAGGGCACCGAGCTGCCGGCCAGCTTCGAGGTCGGCGCCCCGGTCGCCGACCTCCTGCCGCCCGTCGAGCCCGCCGAGTAGACCGGCGGCGCCGCGGCCGGCTCGGGACCGCCGGGGCGTGCCAGCATGACCAGGTGAGCGACCGAGCCGGCAACATCGCTGCGAGCCCCGAGTGGTCGGCGCTGATCGACCACCACGCCGAGATCCGGGGCCGCCACCTCCGTGACCTGTTCTCGGCCGACCCTGGGCGCGTGGCCCGCATGACCTCGGAGGTCGCCGACCTCGTGGTCGACTGGTCGAAGCACCGGGCCGACCGCCGGACCGTCGACCTGCTGCTGGCGCTGGCCGACCGAGCAGGCGTCGGCGCCGCCATCGGATCGCTGTTCGCCGGGGAGCACGTCAACACGACCGAGGACCGGGCGGCCATGCACATGGCGCTACGCGCCCCGCGCCGGGCCGAGATCCACGTCGACGGGCACGAGGTCGTCGCCGAGGTCCGAGAGGTGCTCGACCGGGCCGGCTCCTTCGCCGAGGCCGTCCGCTCGGGCGCCTGGACCGGCGTCACCGGGCGGCGCATCCGCACCGTCGTCAACATCGGCATCGGTGGCTCGGACCTCGGGCCGGTCATGGCCTACGAGGCGCTGCGGGCCTACCGGCACGACCGGGTCGCCTGCCGCTTCGTGTCGAACATCGACGGCAGCGATCTGACCGCGGCTCTCCACGGCCTCGACCCGGCCGAGACCCTGTTCGTGGTCTCGTCGAAGACGTTCACCACCGCCGAGACGCTCACCAACGCGGCCAGTGCTCGGCGATGGCTCGTCGGCGGGCTCGGCGACGAGTCGGCGGTGGCGTCGCACTTCGTGGCCATCTCGACCAACGCCGCCGCGGTCGAGGCGTTCGGCATCGACACCGCCAACATGTTCGGCTTCTGGGACTGGGTCGGGGGCCGCTACTCGATGGACTCGGCCATCGGCCTCACGCTGATGATCGCCATCGGGCCGGCCCACTTCGCCGACATGCTGGCCGGGTTCCGCGCCGTCGACGTCCACGTCGAGTCCGAGCCGGCTGCGAGCAACGTCGCGGTCCTGCTGGGCTTGCTCGGCGTCTGGTACCGCAACTTCTTCGGATGGTCGACCCACGCCGTGCTGCCCTACGCCCGGGACCTGCACCGGTTCCCCGCCTACCTGCAGCAGCTCGACATGGAGAGCAACGGCAAGAGCACCCGCCACGACGGCTCGCCGGTGTCGACCGACACCGGGCCGATCGTGTGGGGCGAACCGGGCACCAACGGCCAGCACGCGTTCTTCCAGCTCCTCCACCAGGGCACGACCGTCGTCCCCGCCGACTTCATCGGCTTCCTCGAACCGCTCGACGAGCACGCTGCGGCCGAGGGCGACCACCACGACATGCTGATGGCCAACTGCTTCGCCCAGACCGAGGCCCTGGCGTTCGGACGCCGGCCCGACGAGCTTCGGGCCGACGGCGTCGACGAGCGCCTCGTGCCCCACCGCAGCTTCGACGGCAACCGGCCGACCACCACGATCCTGGCGCCGAAGCTCACACCGTCGACGCTCGGTCAGCTCGTGGCCCTGTACGAGCATCGGGTGTTCGTGCAGGGCACCGTCTGGGACATCAACTCCTTCGACCAGTGGGGTGTCGAGCTGGGCAAGGCCCTCGCCACCCGCATCCTGGCCGAGCTGACCGCCCCCGAGATGGGTCGTTCGGACCACGACGCCTCGACAACGGCGCTGCTACGGCGCTACAGGACCAGCCGCGGCCGGATCTGACCCGGCAATTCCTCGCAATCGCTCAACCCCGCGCTATGGCGCGTCGATGAACGGGACATGCGACCTAGGCCTAACCGCCTACGGCACCGCACCGGGCAGCTGCGGATCACCGTTGCACTGACGGCAGTGGCGACCACGATGGTGCTCGCCGGTGCTTGGTGGGGAACCGATCCGGCAGGTGCCGCCATGCCCATGAACGCCGAGCCCTTCGTCGACTGCGTGTTCGTCGACACCGACGGCACCCAGATCGCCCTGTTCGGCTACACGAACCCCCACCCCGACCCGATCGTGCCGGACCAGAACCACTTCACGCCCGAACCCGAGAACCGCGGTCAGCCCACGACCCTCCAGCCCGGCACCCATCGGGGCGTCTTCTCGACCACCTTCACCGGCAAGAAGCTGACCTGGCACCTCGACTCCAACAAGGCCACGGCCAGCATCGACTCGAGCCCCACCTGCGCGTCCAACCCGGCCGTCCCCGAGGCGGCCACCGTGATCCTCATCCCGCTGGTCGGCGCGGCCGTCGCCGGGTACTGGTGGTTCACCAAGGGTGGCGCCCTCGCCCACGCGTAGGTACCCCCGATGACCACGCCCACGGCCCTCGGCGACCCGACGGTACGCGAGACCGATGTCGCCCGCACCCCCGGCATCGCCCAGCGACGCCGACGGGCCCGGCGCAACGCAGACCGTCACGCCAGGCGCCTGGCGCTGCACCTCGGCATCTCGCTGGTCGCCATCGCGATCGCCTACCACCACTCGATCGAGCAGCTGCTGCTCTCCCTGGAGGACGACGGCCCCCTGGCCTACCTCGGCCTGACCCCGCTCGTCGCCGCCGCAGCGACGATCCACAACATCCGTCGCCTCCGACTCGAGGGGAACCTGCCCCACTGGCACGCCGACTGGATGGTGGGGCTCCCGCTGCTGGCGATGGCCTGGCTCCTCGGCCCGCCCGCTGCCCAGCGGTTCGGCTACACCTACTGGGACTGGCGGATCGACGTGCTGAGCCTCGCCCTGTTCACCGCCGGGGTCACGGCCCTGCTGTTCGGCAGCCGCGTGCTGCGAGCCGTGCGCGGCCCGATCACCATGCTGGCGCTGGCCTGCCGGGCGCCGTACCTGATCGTCCTCGATCCGGTGCTCGACACCTCGACCGCGCTCACCTCGCGCGCCGTCTCGGTGATCAGCGGCGTGCTGCCGTTCGTGGGCACGACCCGGTTCAGCGACACCTTCGTGGTGGGAGGCACCGGGGCCGAGGACTCCTTCCTGGTCGTGGTCGCCAGCACCTGCAGCGGCGCCAACGGGGTGCTCGCCTATCTCGTCCTCTCCGTGGCGATCGCGACCCGGCTCACCGGGAAAGCGACCGCCAAGGCCCGTTGGCTCGCCAACGGGGTGGCGATCGTCTGGTGCTTCAACCTGGTCCGGATCGTCGGCATCCTCACCGCCGGAGCCCTCCTCGGCGCCGACGCCGCCTTCGGGCTGCTGCACTCCATGGCCGGGCTGGCCGGCTTCGCGGTCGCGGTGCTGATCTCGCTCGGCCGCATCGACGCCTACGGTCTGCGCCTCCCCGGCCGAGCCGCCCGCACCCGACCGGCCGCCCGCTGGGCGCGACGCTCGAAGCTCAACACGAGCGCCACCGCCGCAGGGGCGCTGGCGGTCCCGGTGGTGATCGCCGCCACCGTGATCATGGGTCTGTTCAACGCCGGCGTGTGGCGGTACGACCGCTTCTTCACTGCGGTGAACCACGAGACCGTCGTCGGGCTCGGTGCGCTCACTCCTGGCGTCGACGGCGCCCCACCGTTGAGCGGTTGGACGCAGGTCGAGCTCGAGCACGTCGGCTGGGCCAGCCAGTTCTTCGGATCGGGCGCCGAGTGGCGCCGGACTGCCCTGCTCGCCACCGACGACGACACCATCGTCAGCTTCGACACGATCCGCGCCGCCGAGCTGCGCAGCTTCGTCACCCACAGCATCGCCTCCTGCTACCTCTTCCACGGGTTCGACATGAGCTCGCCGACACCGGTCGGGCTCACCAGCGGGGTGAACGCCGAGCTGGCCCGCTTCCACGACGGCGAGGTGTGGTGGTTGACCCTGTCGTGGATCTGGCCGGTGGCCGATCCCGACGTCGGCTACGAGCGTCCGGTCCTGCTCGTGAGGGTGCCGGGTGACCGCGACGCGCCGCCCGCCAGCCTCCCTTCGTACGAGCGCCGACTGGTCGACCTCGCCGACCAGCTCGTCGCCAAGGGCGGCCACCCGCCCGGGATCCTCACCGCCTGAGCCGATGACGCTCGCGACCCGCCCTGGCCGCACCCGCCCGCAGGAGCCGGCGCTCCCGCGAGACGAGCCCGTTTCGCAGCTCGCGACCTGGGGCTTCCGGGTCCGGGCGGTGGGGTTGCTCGTCCTCGCCTTCGCGCTGTTGCGGATCGGCCGGCCCTACCTCTTCGGGGACGGGCGTGAGCCGATCTTCGCCTGGGAGCGGGCCGTCGTCCTCGGCTCGCTCGGATGGGCGGTGGCGATCATCCCGGCATCGGTGAGCGTGATCGGGCTCTTGTTGTTCCGCGGCATCCCGCGCCAGCGCAAGGAGGGTGGCGACGAGCCGCCGCCCACCGTTGCCCGGCTCGGGTACGAGGTGTGTTACCGAATCGTCTCGCGTGGCCAGAACGCCGAGGCGCTGCAGTCCACCGTCGACAACATCCGCAACACGATGATCCGGTACCCGCTGTTCCGCTGGCGCATCGAGACCGTGGTCGACGAGCCCGTCGACCTGGCGCCCTACCCCGAGTTGCAGCAGATCGTCGTCCCGCCCGAGTACACCACGCCGGCCGACTCGCGCTACAAGGCCCGCGCCCTCCACTACGCGCTGGTCACCTCACCGGTGCCCGACGACAGCTGGCTGCTGCATCTCGACGAGGAGAGCCACATCACCCCGAGTGTGGTGGCCGGCGTGCGCGACGCGGTACTGGAGGAGGAGAGGACCGGCCAGCTCAGGATCGGCCAGGGCGCCATCCTCTACCACCGCCACCTCCGGCGCCATCCGTTCCTGACCCTGGCCGACTCGCTGCGAACCGGCGACGACGTCTCCCGCTTCTACATCCAGGCCAGGGCCGGGGTCCCGATGTTCGGGATGCACGGCTCGTTCATCCTGGTGCGCAACGACATCGCCAAGGACGTCGGCTTCGACGTCGGCCCGGAGAGCTCGGTCACCGAGGACGCCTGCTGGGCACTGCAGCAGGCGTCGCGCGGCCGCCACATCCGCTGGGTCGACGGCTTCGTGGTCGAGCAGTCCACCGAGTCGATCGCCGACTTCGTCAAGCAGCGTCGACGCTGGTTCGCGGGGCTCTGGCTCGTCGTGTTGTACGCCGACGTCAAGCTCTGGCTGCGGCTGGTCCTCACCCTGTTCATCACGGTGTGGGCCATCACCTGGCTGGGGGCGCTGTACACCTACACCAACCTCGTCACCGGGCTCGAGACCCATCCGACCGTCGCCCTTCTCGGCGACCTCGGGTTCTCGTACTACATCACGGCCTACACGCTGGGTCTGTGGATCAACCTCCGGAACCGCTCCGACGTGGGCCGCGCCGCCACGGCGGTGCTCTACGTGGCCCAGGTCGTCGCCATCCCGGTGTTCGGTCTGCTCGAGGCGGCCGGGGTGCTACTCGCCATGTTCCGGCCCGAACGGGGCTTCCATGTCGTCAAGAAGTCGGCCCCGAGCGACGGGGCCCGGGCCAGGGAGGCGGCTCAGCTGGCCAGCGCGGCCGCGGCCGCGGCGGCCGCCGCCGCCGCCCGGACCGTCTCGTCGACGTCCGCGTCGGAGTGGGAGAGGCTCGGGAACAGCGCCTCGTACGGCCCCGGCGCCAGCGCCACACCCGCCTCGAGCATCGAGCCGAAGAAGACCGGGTAGACCCCGTTCCCGGCGGCCGCCTGCGCCTCGTCGAAGTCGGTCGGCGGCTCGGGGCAGAAGAACAGCCCCACCAGGGACCCGACCCGGGGTACGGCTGCGTCGAGCCCGGCCGCTCGGCACGCCTCGGCCATCCCGTCGGCCAGCCGGGTCGCGATCGCCTCGAGCCGCTCGTAGGCGGCGGCGTCGAGCAGCCGCAGCTGGGCGAGGCCGGCGGCGGTGGCGAGCGGGTTCCCCGACAGCGTGCCGGCCTGGTACACGCCACCGAGTGGCGCGACGTGGGCCATCAGCTCCCGTGACCCGCCATAGGCGCCCACCGGGAGACCGCCGCCGATGACCTTGCCGAAGCACCACAGGTCGGGACGCACCCCGAACCACTCGCTGGCCCCGCCCGGTCCGAGCCGGAACCCGGTGATCACCTCGTCGAAGAGGAGCAGCGCCCCCACCTCGTCGCACGCCCGACGGAGCCCGGCGAGGAACCCCTCGGCCGGAGGGACCAGGCCCATGTTGGCCGCCACCGGCTCGACGAGGACCACGGCCACGTCGGTGTCGAGCTCGGGCACGACGTTGAACGGGGCCACGACCGTGTCGGCGACCGCGCCGGCGCTGACACCCTCGGACCCCGAGAGCCCCTGGTTGGCGACCCCGCTGCCGCCGGCCGCGAGCAGCGCGTCGGCGTGGCCGTGGTAGCAGCCGGCGAACTTCACGATCTTGTCCCGGCCGGTCGCGCCCCGGGCCAGGCGGACCGCCGACATGGTCGCCTCGGTGCCACTGGAGACGAGCCGCACCATCTCGAGTCCCGGCACGCGTGCGCACAGCTCCTCGGCCATCTCGACCTCGCCCCGGGTGGGGGCGCCGTAGGACGTGCCGGCCACGGCAGCCTCGTGCACCGCCTTCACCACGTCGGGGTGGGCGTGGCCGACGATGCCGGGTCCGTAGCTCTGGACGTAGTCGATGTAGCGGCGCCCCTCCACGTCCCAGACGTAGGCCCCCTCGGCCCGGTCGACGAAGTAGGGGGTGCCACCGACCGAGCGGAACGAGCGCACCGGCGAGTTGACCCCTCCGGGCATCACCTGCTGGGCGCGCGCGAACAGGCTTCGGTTGGTGTCGGGTTCGCTCACAGGGCCTCGGCCAGCTCGCGAGCGAGATAGGTGAGGACGAAGTCGGCCCCGGCCCGCTTGATGGCGGTCAGGGTCTCGAGGGCGACCGCCGGACCGTCGATCCAGCCGTTGGCCGCCGCCGCCTTGAGCATGGCGTACTCACGGGACACGTGGTAGGCGGCGAGCGGCACGTCGAGCTCGGCGCGGGCCCTGGCGACGACGTCGAGGTAGGGCACAGCCGGCTTGACCATCAC
>JBFJYB010000085.1:0-8745 GCA_041622835.1 Acidimicrobiales bacterium
AAGAATCTGCGCATGAGCGCCCGCAGGGCGCGAACTCGCAGCGAGTGATCGCGCATGAGCGCCCGCAGGGCGCGAACTCGCAGCGAGTGATCGCGCATGAGCGCCCGCAGGGCGCGAACTCGCAGCAACAACATAGAGTTCGGCGGTGGCTCAGCCGAAGCATGTCCCGCGCCAGCCGGCCGAGGAGGCCCGGTACTACGAGTCGCCGCCGGTGCGCGATCCGTCGTGGCGGGCCGACCGGCCGGGCGAGGTGGTCACGGTCGGTCAGCCGGAGGGCGACCGGTTCGGCAACCAGGGTCCCGACCAGGGCTACGTGCTCAAGCTGGCCCGGCGGTTCGAGGGCGAGCTGACCCTCTCGGTCCACGAGGAGGAGGCCGACGCCGTCGCCGGGTGCGTGGGGGTCGCGCTGAAGCGGGCGTCGCTGTTCGGACGGGCGCCGACCATCCACGACCTGACCGTCGCCTTCACCGTGTGGGGATTCCTGAGCGAGCACCCCCGCCCCGAGCTGGTCGGGCTCCGGCGTCACCTGTTCGAGGAGGTCTCGAACCCGCACCACTACGCCGAGGCCCGCCGGGTCGTCGACATGGTGCCCGCCGAGGTCCTGCGGCTCCCCCCGGCCGAGGTCAAGGCCCGCCAGGCCGCCGACTGGCGCAGCGTGCTCGATCTCGAGGCGTGAGAGGGCCGTGACCTCGACCGTGCCGCGAGTCCGGTTCGCGCCTGCGCCCACCGGCTACCTCCACGTCGGCGGCGCCCGCTCGGCCCTGTTCAACTGGCTCTACGCCCGCCAGACCGGCGGGGTCTTCATCCTGCGGATCGAGGACACCAACCCCGAGCTCAGCCGGCCGGAGCTGATCGAGGCGATCCTCGAGCCGCTGCGGTGGCTCGGTCTGGACTGGGACGAGGGGCCGATCCGCCAGTCGGAGCGGGGCGACCTCTACCGGGATGCCATCGAGCGTCTGCTCGCGTCCGGGTCCGCCTACCGGTGCGACTGCACCCAGGACGACGTCAAGGCCCGGGCCGAGCAGCGGGGGGGCAAGCCGGGCTACGACGGTCACTGCCGGACGCGGGAGGTGGCCGAGGGTGAGGGCGTGGTCGTCCGCTTCGGTGTGCCCGACGAGGGCGTGACCGCCTTCGACGACGTCGTGAGGGGCCACGTCGAGTTCCACAACGCCGACCTCGAGGACTTCGTGATCCGACGCAGCGACGGCACGCCGGTCTTCCTCGTGGCCAACGCGGTCGACGACGCCGACATGGGGATGACCCACGTCGTCCGGGGCGAGGACCTGCTGAACACGACGCCCAAGGTCATCCTGCTGTGGCAGGCGCTGGGGTTGGGCGAGATCCCGGTGTACGCGCACCTGCCGCTGTTGGTGAACGAGCAGCGCAAGAAGCTGTCGAAGCGTCGGGACGACGTCGCCATGGGCGACTACGTCGAGCGGGGATACCTGGCCGAGGCCATGGCCAACTACCTCGCCACGCTCGGCTGGGGTCCTCCCGACGGGGTCGAGATCCGGCCGATGGCCGAGATCCTCGAGCTGTTCCGCCTGGAGGACGTCACCAAGGGGTCGGCCTTCTTCGACCCGAAGAAGCTCGACCACTTCAACTCCACCTACCTCCGCGCCCTGCCCGTGGAAGAGTTCGTGCGGCGGGCCCGGCCGTGGTTGGAGGGCGATGACGTGCCGTGGGCCTCTGAGGCCTGGGACAGCGGCATGTTCGCCGAGCTGGCGCCGATGGTGCAGGAACGGTGTGTCACCCTGGCCGATGCCGCCGACTTCGTCGCCTGGTTGTTCGTCGACGAGGTCGAGATGGACGAGACCGCCTGGACCAAGGCCATGGTCAAGGGGAAGCACGTGCCCGAGATCCTCGACGCCGTGATCGCCGGCCTGGCCGACTGCCCGTGGCAGACCGACGCGCTGGAGGAGCTCGTGCGAGGCGCCGGTGATGCGGTGGGCGCCCGGTCGCAGGTGCCGGTGCGGGTGGCGGTCACGGGGAGCAACGTCGGCATCCCGCTCTTCGAGCCGATGGTGCTGCTCGGGCGGGAGCGGACGCTGGCCCGGCTGCGAGCCGCCAGGGCGCGGCTCCCGTAGGGTACGCCCATGCGAGGGATCGTCTTCGACGGCGAGCGCGCCCAGGTGAGGTCGGACGTCGACGTGGCGGAGGTCGGCCCGAACGAGGTCAAGGTGACCATGACCGCCGCCGGGGTCTGCCACAGCGACCTGAGCGTGCTGGACGGCACGATCCCGTACCCGACCCCCGTGGTCATGGGTCACGAGGGTGCCGGGGTCGTGGCCGAGGTCGGCTCGGCGGTGTCGCGGCTGGCGGTCGGTGATCACGTCGTGATCTCGACGGTGGCCAACTGCGGGGCCTGCCAGGCCTGCGCCACGGGCCACCCGACGTTCTGCCGTCAGAGCATCGCCAACCTGCGCCAGGCCTACACCGTCGGCGGCGAGGCGGCGTGGGACTTCGCGGCCGCGTCGGTGTTCGCCGAGCAGATCGTCGTGCGCGAGATCCAGGCGGTGAAGATCCCCGACGACGTGCCCCTCGAGTCGGCCTGCCTGATCGGCTGCGGGGTCATCACCGGCGTCGGCACCGTGTTCAACAAGGCCGACGTCCAGCCCGGCCAGGCGGCCGCGGTGTTCGGGGTCGGGGGCATCGGGCTCAACGTCATCCAGGGCCTACGCATCAAGGGGGCGTCGACCATCGTGGCGGTCGACACCAACCCGGCGAAGGAGCCGGCCGCTCGGCAGTTCGGTGCGACCCACTTCGTCGATGCGAGCGACGGCGGCGGCGTGGAGGCGGTCCGGGCCATCGTGCCGTTCGACGACCAGCAGGTGGCCGGTATCTTCGGCGCCGGTGGTGTGCCCTGGTCCTTCGACTGCGTCGGCCACCCGCAGGTGATCGCCGACGCGGTCGACGTGCTCGACTGGGGCGGCACCTGCGTGATCATCGGCGTCCCCGGTGCCGACGCGGTGCTCGACGTCCCGGTGGGCAAGCTCAACCTGGTCGAGCGGGCCGTCACCGGCTGCCGGTACGGCAGCGCCCGCCCGCACCACGACATCCCCCAGCTCGTCGAGCTGTACCGCTCGGGCCAGCTGCTGCTCGACGAGCTCGTGTCACAGACCTACCCGCTCGAGGACTTCGACACGGTGGTCGCCGACATGCACGCCGGCACCCTCGCACGGGGCGTCCTGGTCTTCTAGACGGGGACGGCCGCGCGACACTGGAGCGTGGCCGACACCGACACCGAGACCACGGCTCGCCGGCCGGCGCGTCGCCTGGTGGGCTGGTCGATCCTCGGGCTGACGCTGCTCGGGATCGTGTACGTCGGGGTCACGTTCATCCAGGTGTGGCGGACGTCGATGGCCGACGAGGCCCGCCCGGTCGACGCCATCGTGGTGCTCGGCGCCGCCCAGTACGACGGCCGGCCGTCGCCGGTGCTCGAGGCCCGGCTCCAGCACGCGCTCGACCTGTGGGAGCAGGGCCTCGCCGACGTCATCGTCACGACCGGGTCGAACCAGGAGGGTGACCGCTTCACCGAGGGTTTCGCCGGCTACGAGTACCTGCGCAACCGGGGAGTGCCCGACGACCGGCTGCTCGTCGTCGTCGACGGATCCGACACCTGGGAGCAGTTCACCGCCACCGCCGCGGTCCTGCGCGAGCGCGACCGGTCGAGCGTGCTGATCGTGTCCGACCCCTACCACTCGTACCGGGCCGAGCGCATCGCCGACGACGTCGGGCTCGAGGCCTACGCCTCGCCGACCGACACCGGCTCGTCGTTCCGCCAGCTCGCCCGCGAGACCGCCGCCGTCTCGGTCGGGCGCCTCATCGGGTTCCGGCGGGTGTCCAACCTCACCTGACCCGCCGGTAGGCTCACGGGCGCCCGATCGGGGGTGGTGTAATTGGCAACACTGCTGGTTCTGGTCCAGTCATTGGGGGTTCGAGTCCTCCCCCCCGAGCAACGAACAGCACACGAAGCCCCAGGTCACCGGCCTGGGGCTTCTGCGTGAGGCGCCGGGCCCCGAGCTCAGCGTGACCGAGGCACTTGTGACGATCGGCCCTCGTCTGCGGGAGGCCCGTTCAGGAAAATAGGGTGCGAGGTTCTCGAACCCATCGGTCTCATGACCGAGAGAGGCGGAGCCATGACGCGCCCGTTCGTGGCCGTGGTCGTTGGCGCCATCCCGGCGGCTTCGTGGAGTGCCAGGAAAGGGAGTTCCGTGCGAGTGCAGCACTCGCTGGTCGCGATGGCTGTGATGGCCGCGATCGCTGCTGGACTGGCGGTGTCCGCCTGGCTGGCGTCGACGGGGGCCGCACGTGGGAGCGTCGACAGCGAGATCTTCGTGGCCAACTCGATCACATCGGGGCGGGCCGCCCACAGCATCCTCCTGAAGGTCGGTGACACGGTCCAAGCCGGTGACTTCACCGGCGACGGCGCGGACGGCTTCGCGGCGCGGGCCGGCGCGCGGGTGACGATGGTGAGCGCGACCGGCGCTCTCCAGGGCGTGGCGACCTATGGCAAAGCGACTGACAGCGTGTTCTTGACTGGCGACTGGAACGGCGACGGGACCGACGGGTTCGCGATCGTGCGGGGCAACGTCATCTTCCAGAGGCAAACGCCGACCAGTGGCCGCGCCGACAACGTGTTCGTCTACGGGCGGGCTGGCGACACCCATCTCTCGGGGGACTTCGACGGCGACGGCGTCGACACCATCGCGGTCCGGCGCGGCAAGCAGATCCACATGCGGAACTCGAACACGTCCTCTGGGGCGAATGTGGTGATGAGCTACGGCCGCGTCGACGACGCCATCGTCTTCGGCGACTTCGACGGCGACCAGGTCGACACCCCGGCCGCGCAGCGTCGCAACCTGATCTTCATCCGGAACTCGAACACGACCGGGAGAGCGGATAGGACGATCTCGCTCGGTCGAGTCGGGGACTGGTTGATGGCGGGCGACTTCGACGGCACCAGCACCGCGGCCGCGCCGGCCGACACGTTCGCGCTGCGGCGGGAACTGACCGAGGCGGACAGCGGCACGATCACGATCGCCGTTTCGTCAAAGGTCGCCGGCGTTCCAGCATTCCAGTTCGGGGGCGATCTCGGCCGGTTCGAGCTCACCGATGGCACGGTGCATCGGATCGAGGCGCTGCCAGGGACGTACAGGATCTCCCAGATCCGTCCTGCCGCCACATGGGATGGCCAGGTGCTGTTGGACCTCTCGTGCGCGGACTCCGATCCGAGCGGCGCCGCCAGCAGGGTCGCGCTCGACAAAGGCCGTGCGATCATCCGTCTCGACAGGAACGAGCGGGTCAGGTGCCATTTCGTCAATGGCCCGCCGAACATCATGCTGCTGGTGAGCGACGACCAGGGCTACCTGCATCACGGGTTCATGGGCAACGACCTCATCCTGACGCCGAACCTCGATCGGCTCGCGAGCGAGAGTCTCGTCTTCCCGCGCGGGTTCACCGCCTCATCGCTGTGCACGCCGTCGCACGTGTCCATGCTCACCGGATACGAGTGGCTGCAATTCGTGTGGCGCAACCGACAGCTCCCAGGCTGGCCCGATGTCGACCCGATACCGAGGATGGAACCCATCGCCGCCGTCCTCGGCGATGCCGGCTACGCCAGCTACCTGGGCGGCAAGTGGTGGTTCGGACCGCCGGCCAATTCGGGCTTCACCTCGGTCGGACCGGGCTCGGACGAGTTCGGGCGCGAGTCGATCGCGTCGCTGCTCACCTTCCTCGACGAGCACCGGGGTGAGCCGTCCTACGTCTACTTCGCCCCTGAGCTGCCCCACACCCCCTGGGATGCGCCCCAGGAGATCTACGACCGCTACGACGGCGTGCCCATCTCCGATGCGACCCGGCAGTACTACTCGAACGTCACCCGCTTCGACGACCGGATCGGCGAGATCCTCGACTACCTCGACAGGCACGACCTTCGCCAGTCGACCCTGCTGATCTTCACGACCGACAACGGCTGGCAGCAGGGTCCCCTGGATCCAGACATCGATCGCGGAGGTGACCACGGCAAGCTCTCCCCCTACGAGCTCGGCTTCCGAACGCCCATGCTGTTCAGCCTCCCGGGCGTGATAGATCCCGGCACGAACACCGAGCTGGTGACGATGGCCGACCTCTACCCGACGACGCTCTCGGTCGCCGGGGTGGCTCGGCCCGAAGGCAGGATCGGACTCGACCTGAAGCCAGCGCTCATCGGATCGGGCGACGTCGCACGCGATGCCATCGTCGGGATGACGCCGGTCATCCGCACTCCAGGAACCGCCGACTGGACCAGGCAGAACGTCTTCTACTACCGCAACGACGCATGGCGCTACATCTGGTGGGCGGCAACCGGCCACCACGAGCTGTATCGGATCGCCACCGATCCCTTCGAGACCAACGATGTCGTGGCCCGCCACCCCACCCTGGCCGCGGCGTTCCGAGCCGAGATCGACGCCTGGAAAGCCAGCCTCGCAGTGTCTCCCGCGACACTGGTGAATACGGCCGAGCCGGCCTGCTTGGCGCCATCACTCCTCTAGCGGAGGCGAGCGTGAGGACCTGCGAGACCTCCCGCCGTCTTCGGACTGGGCCGACCCTTTCGGGGCTTCGTCCTGCGGGCAAGCGACCGACGAGGCGCTAGGCTGCCGAGTCGCACCCGCCCCGTTCGTCTAGAGGCCTAGGACGCCAGATTCTCAATCTGGTAACACGGGTTCGAATCCCGTACGGGGTGCTCTCCCCTTCCATCCGTCCGGCCGAGCGCCGAACACCGGGCGGCCCGGCGTGCCAGGATTGTGCCGATGTGGCTGCCGTGGGACTACGCCCTGATCCTCGCCTCCGGCCTGGCCGTGATCGCCTTCGTCGCCCGTCGCGCCCGCACGAAATGGGTCGTCGGTGCCGGCGCCTTCGCCGCCGAGGCCGCCCTGGTGGCGGTGCTCTACGCGGCCTGGCAGTACGCCGGGCGGCTGTCGGTCACCAAGACCGACGGGGCCGTCGACCGGGCCCTGTGGCTGTGGGACCTCGAGCGGGCCATGTGGCTCCCCGACGAGGTGAAGACCCAGGCCATGATCCTCGGCCACGACTGGCTCGTGCAGGCGTCGAACATCTACTACGGCGGCGCCCACGTCCCCGGCATGGGGATCTTCCTCGTGTGGCTCTTCGCCCGTCACCGTGACGTGTACCCGCAGTGGCGCAACGCCATCGCCATGCTCACCGCCGCGTCGCTCGCCGTCCAGCTCATCCCACTGGCGCCGCCCCGCCTGGTCGGCGAGCTCGGCATCGTCGACACGGGCATCGTCTACGGGCAGTCGGTGTACGCCACCATGGGCAGCACCGTCGCCGGCCAGCTCCAGGCCATGCCGTCGCTGCACGTGGGCTGGGCCGTCCTCATCGGCGTGGCCGCCTGGCAGGTCAGCACCAGCCCGTGGCGCTGGATCGGCATGGGCCATGCCGCGCTCACCTCGTGGGTGGTCGTCGTGACCGGCAACCACTTCTGGCTCGACGGTGTGGTCGTCGTCGTGCTGCTGGCCGTGATCATGGCCGGTCAGAGCGCGGCCCGTCGTCTGCGGGCCCGGTGGCGATCCGATCGCCGCGACGACCTCAGCGAGGACGACGGACCGGAAGATCCCTGGCCCGACGCCGGCTGGGAGCTCGACGTGGAGCCGGCCCTCGAGCCCGGCGAGCTGGTGCCGGTGGGCGTCGGAGGCTGACTCAGCCGGCGCCGAGCACAACCACGACGTCGGCACCGCCGGGTGTGGCGTCGGTCTGCGGCTCGACGAAGGCGAGGTCGATCTCCAGCAGCAGCGCGATGAGCTCGCCCTCGGCTTCGAACCCCTCGGCGTAGAACACCTGGCTGTCGGTCTGCAGATCGAGGTTGCCGGGGACCTGGGTCTGGAAACCCTCGCCGGCCAGAGCGTCGGTCACCCGACCGGCCGCTCCTTCGACCTGGGCGGCGTTCAGCACGAGGACGGTGACCTCGCCCGCCGGACGCGGGGTGGCGGCAGGAGTCGGTGTGGGCGCCGGTGGCGGGGTCGGCGTCGGTGTCGGCTCGGCCGGCGCCACGGGGACGGCTGTGGGCTCGGGCACCCGGTCGCACGTCGTCACGCGCAGCGACGTGCGCGACCGGTCGACGTCGGCGGCGCGCACCCATGCCACTCCGAGCTCGGGCAGTGGATCGACCACGAGAAGCCACTGGCTGGTGGAGTCGATCCCGTCGACGACGAGGTCGTCGGCCGGCACCATGGCGATCGGAGCCGGGTCGTCAGGACACTCGAACGCGTCGACCAACTGGGTGGCCGGGGTCGTCTCGTCGGCACCGTTTTGCGCCAACAGGACGGCCACGACGATCACCACCACGACCAGCACCGCCGCAGCCGCAGCACGAAGGACCAGCCGCCTCCGGCGCGCCTGCTCGATCTCGACGTAGGCGGTCGTCGCAGCCAGCTCGTGCTCCGGTGGTCCGGGCCGGCCGCCGAACAGCGCGTCCTGCACGTCGCCGTGGTCGGCGCCGTGAGCATCGGGCCCCGTCGGGCCGTCGGGCTGCTGCTGGTACTCCACCCGTCAACCGTAGCGATGCCTGGGACAGTGCGAGCACCTACGGCGTGGGTGTCGGCTCGGGGGTCGGTTCGGCTGTGGGCTCCGGGGTCGGCTCGGGTGTGGGCTCCGGGGTCGGTTCGGGCGTGGGCTCCGGGGTCGGCTCGGGAGTGGGTTCGGGCGTGGGCTCGGGGGTCGGTTCGGGTGTGGGCTCCGGCGTCG
>JBFJYB010000086.1:0-8706 GCA_041622835.1 Acidimicrobiales bacterium
CCTCGACCTGCTTGATCAGCTTGGCGAACAGCTTGCCCCGCTTCTTGTCGACCGCACCCTTCTTGTGCTTGTTGGTCGCCCACTTCGAATGGCGCGACTTCCTGCTCCCTCCTGCGGCCTCAGGCCGCGACCATGTCACAGAACAGCCGATGGAGCCGCGAATCGCCGGCCAGCTCGGGGTGGAAGGCCGACACCAGCACCGCGCCGGACCGGCACAGCACCGGTGCCCCGTCGACGGTCGCCATCACCTCGACCTCGTCACCGGCCCGCTCGACCACCGGGGCCCGGATGAACACGGCGTGGTACGGCGTCGCCTCCATGGCGGTCACCGTCAGGTCGGTCTCGAACGAGTCGAGCTGCCGCCCGTACCCGTTGCGCCGCACGGTGAGGTCGATGGCCGCGAAGCTCACCTGGTCGCGCCGGCTGTCGAGCACCTCGGATGCCAGCAGGATCATCCCGGCGCAGGTGCCGAAGACCGGCATGCCGGCGTCGAGCCGCTCGGCCAGCGGGTCGACGAGCTGATTCGACCGCAGCAGCTTCGAGATCGTCGTCGACTCGCCACCGGGCAGGATCAAACGGTCGACCTCGGCGAGGTCGTCGGGCGTGCGCACCCCGATCCCGGTCGCACCCACCCGTTCGAGCGCGCTCAGGTGGGCGGCGCTGTCACCCTGGAGGGCGAGGACCCCGACCTTCACCCGGGGGCTCCCCGGTCGCGCCGTCCACCGCTACCAGCCCCGGTCGGCCAACCTCACGTCGAGACCGTCGATCTCGAGCCCGGGCATGGCCCCGCCGAGCCCACGGCTCACCTTGGCGAGGATGGCGGCGTCCTGGTAGTTGGTGGTGGCCTCCACCACGGCCTTGGCTCGCACCGCGGGGTTGTCCGACTTGAAGATCCCGGAGCCGACGAAGACCGCCTCGGCCCCGAGCTGCATGACGAGCGATGCGTCGGCCGGGGTCGCGATGCCGCCGGCGCAGAACAGCGGGACCGGGAGTCGTCCGGTCTCGGCGATCTCCTGGACCAGGCCGATCGGTGCCGGGAGCCGCTTGGCCCAGTCGTAGAGCTCGGCGGAGTCGGCCCGGGTGATCCGGGCGACGTCGCCGAGGATGGACCGGAGGTGGCGGACGGCTTCGATGATGTTGCCGGTGCCGGCCTCGCCCTTGGAGCGGATCAGCGCCGCCCCCTCGGACACGCGCCGAAGCGCCTCGCCCAGGTTGGTGGCGCCGCACACGAACGGGACGTCGAAGCCCCACTTGTCGATGTGGTGGGCCTCGTCGGCCGGGGTGAGGACCTCGCTCTCGTCGATGTAGTCGACGGCGAGGGCCTGGAGGATCTGGGCCTCGGCGAAGTGCCCGATGCGGGCCTTGGCCATGACCGGGATGGTCACCGCGGCCTGGATGCCCTCGATCATCTCGGGGTCCGACATGCGGGCCACGCCGCCGTCGCGTCGGATGTCGGCCGGCACCCGTTCGAGGGCCATCACCGCCGCCGCGCCGGCATCTTCGGCGATCTTCGCCTGGTCGGCGTCGACCACGTCCATGATCACGCCGCCCTTGAGCATCTCGGCCAGGCCGCGCTTCACGACGAACGTGCCGGTCGTTCGGCCGACCGGGCTCTCGCCGGTGGTGCCGTCGGCGACGGTGGCGTCGGCGACGGGGCTGGGGCTGTCCGGATCGGCGCGGTGCTCAGGTGCCATGGTTCGCAGTGTAGGACCGAGGTTGCCGACGGCCGCCCATGATTCGCGGCGAGAGGGTGGGCGTCTCAGCCGGCGGTGGCGAGGAGGGCCTGGGCCTCGGCATCGGTGAGCACCGACACGTCGCCCGCCTCCGGGAGCGCGATCCAGGTCCGACCCGGGGTCAGCCGGACCGGCTGGCCCTCGGCGTCGAGCAACGACCAGGGCGTCAGCGGGTCGGCGCGCTCCCACCGGCCGGTGATGCCGGACCCTGCGGTCAGGGTGAGGGCCTCGCCCTCGCCGACGGTCAGCGCCTGCGGGGAGATGGAATCGGCCGAGCTGGCCCGGTACGACGTGATCAACACCAAGACGTTGGCGGGCGCGACGACCACGCCGTCGCCGTCGACGTGGGGGGTGCCACGCTGGAAGCGGACCCAGCCGGCCCGGGCCTCGTCCCAGGCGTAGATCACCTCGAGGCCGCCGCGGTAGACGATGCGGATCCCCGGTGTCGGGCTCGCTGCCGCCGGCAGCTCCTCGCCGTCGGCCCGGTACTCGAAGATCTGCGGAGGACCGGTGGCGTCGTCGGGCTGGAGCGCGAGCAGCGAGGTCGTCGACGAGAACAGGTTCCACGGAGCGGCGCGAGGCGGACCCTCGCGGTAGTAGTCGGCCGGGGACTGGTCGACACCGACGTCGTAGAGCTTGCCCGCCACCTCGGCGTTGCGGATCTCGGTACGCACGGTGGCGTTCCCGCCCGACCAGGCGTAGAGCGGGCTCCCGTAGTTGGCCACCAGGTCGGGGTCGCTGCTGCGGCCGGACCGGATCGGGCCGACCGGGTCGGAGCCGGTCGAGTGGAAGACGGCCACGAGCCGGGTTATTCCCTCGACCAGCACCTCGACCACCTGGTCGGCCTGGTTGATGCCGACCTGGGGCCGGGCCTCGGGTGCGTTGTCGATCTTGATCGCCACGGCCGGTTGGTCCAGCAGCGCCGGGTCCTCCAGCGGCAGCCCGGTCAGCGGCTCGACCGGGCCGGTCGGCTCGGCTTCCGCCTCGGCCGGGGCGACGTTCTCGGTCTCGTCGTCGACGGTCGCTTCGTCGACCGGAGCCGGATCAGCGGTCTCCTCCTCGACCAGCACCGGGTCGCCGCCGCTGCACGCGGCGGCCACCATCGTCGCGGCGAGCACGACGGCGAGGAACGGGATTCTGCGGTTGGACACGGTTCAGAGCTCCTGGAGGGCGTCGATGCGCTCCGAAAGGGGACGGTGCACCGCCTTGCCGGGTGCAGTGATCGGTTCGTTGATCCAGAGGTGCTGGGCGGCGCGTGGAGCGGAGCGTACAACCCCTTCGGCCTCGGCCATGCGCGCCAGGGCGGAGGTGAGGCCGGGCGGGTACCGGGTCATGCCGACGCCGTCGAAGTCGGCCCGCATGGCATGGTCGTCGCCGACGATCCACCGCAGCGCCCGCACCCGGAGCTCGGCCGCACCGGCCAGCGGGATGCCGGCCACGACCACCGCCAGGGTCTCGGCCGCGATCTGGCCGGCCCTCACCCGGGTCAGCAGATGGGCCACCACGCCTTCGAGCTCGATGCGACGCATGTGGCCGATGAGCCCGTCGGTCACGACCAGCGAGGCCGGGCCGGACCGGCGTCCGACCACCAGCGCGTTGGGCGCGCTGCCCGCGGTGAGGTGCAAGTTGGGCTCGGCCAGGCCGTTGGAGGCGCACACCCCTTCGACGACGTTGCGGAGCCGCGGTTGGGCGCCGGGCTCGATCGGCGCCGCCCGCACCACACGCCGCGTGATGGCCGGCGCCAGGAGGTAGGCGGCCAGCGCGACGAGGACGCCGGTGGCCGCCGCCAGTCCGACCGCGAGCCAGAGGCCCACGCCGACGAGGTACAGCACCACCGCCACGAGGACGGCGAGCAGCACCGACCAGCCGGCCAGGAGCGCGAGCGCGCGGCGGAGAGGTGTGGTCACGGGGCGGGGCTCAGAACTCGACGTCGACCGGGCCGAGCGCCTCGTCGTCGGTCTGGAAGTACTCGCGCTCGGTGAACTTGAACATGCTGCCCACGACGTTCGAGGGGAAGGTCTGGAGCTTGTTGTTGTACTTGAGGACCGAGTCGTTGTAGTACTGGCGGGCGTAGGCGATCCGGTCCTCGGTGGCGGTCAGCTCCTCCTGGAGCTCGAGGAAGTTGGTGTTGGCCTTCAGGTCGGGGTAGGCCTCGGCCAGCGCGAACAACGACTTCAGGGTGCCGGTGAGCATGTTCTCGGTGGCGGCCTGCTCGGCCGGCGTCTGGGCGGCGATGGCCGCGTTGCGAGCCACGACGACGGCCTCCAGCGTCTCGCGCTCGTGGGCGGCGTAGCCCTTGACCGTCTCGACCAGGTTCGGGATCAGGTCGTAGCGCCGGCGGAGCTGCACGTCGATCTGCGACCACGCGTTCTCGACCCGGTTCCGGAGCCGGACGAGGCCGTTGTACTGCAGGATGAGGAACAGCAGCACCAACACGGCGACGACGGCGATGACGATCCCGATGATCATGGGCGCACTGGCCTTTCCGCTGGCTCGGTCACGTCGGCAGTCTAGGGCTACCGCACCAGTTCAGCGGTCCCCGGTTCCGGAGCGCAGCTCTTCGTAGATCTCCCGGTAGCGCGCCGCCAGGCGGGCCATCGAGAACGAGTCGGCCCGCTCCCGGCCCGACTCGACGAGCCGGCCCGCCAGGACCGGGTTCGTGAGCACCTCGCCGAGCGCGGCCGCCAGCGCCGTCGCATCGCCAGCCGGCACGAGCAGGGCATCCTGGTCGGCACGCGCGACGCGGGCGTAGCCGTCGAGATTGCTGGCCACCACCGGGGTGCCGGCCGCCATGGCCTCGAGCAGGACGATCCCGAACGACTCGCCGTGCAGCGACGGTGCGCAGAAGACGTCGGCGCCGCGGAGCCTGGCCACCTTCTCTTCGGCGCCGATGCGACCGAGCCACTCGAGGCGCGGATCGCCGGCGTGCTCGGCCTGCATCCGCTCGGTCTCCGGACCCTCACCCCCGATCCACAGGCGCAGGTCACGCGGGAGCTCGACCATGGCCCGCAGGAGGACCGCCAGCCCCTTCCGCGGCTCGTGGCGACCGAGGAAGAAGATCGTCGGCCGCCCGTCGGTCTCCCAGGGATCGGTGTCACGGAACGGGCTGAGCTCGACGCCGTTGAAGAGCACCTCGTACTCGCCGCCCAGTGCCGTTCTGGCCAGCTCCTTGGCCTGCTCGGACACCGCGCACCGGTACGACAGCTGCCGCCCGAGCCACCGGGTGACCGGCCGCATCCAGCGGTACGCGGCGCTGCGTCCGGCCGCATGGAAGGTCCCGACCATCGGCGCCAGCTTCAGCCGCAACGCGGTCATGGTCGGACCCGGCGCGACCGGCTCGTGGAGATGGAGGACGTCGAACGCCTCGGCGCGCAGCACCGCCACGGTTCGCAGTTGGGCGGGCAGGTCGGGAGCCACCGGCGCGATCGAGCCGTTGGCTGCGGTCGGCAGGCTGACACCGAGCGGGATCACCGACGGGTCGGGCGGCGCGCCGTCACAGGGCCCGAGGACGATGGCCTCGACCCCGCTCTGGCGCAGCGACCGGCCGAGGGCGAGAGCCTGCCCCTGCACCCCGCCGGGGAGCGTGAGGCTGTACGGGCAGATGATGCCGACGCGCACGTGGCGACCCTACCGGTCGGGGTCGGCGTCCCCGGGACGGCGGCGCCGGTCGAGGGCGGCGGCGTCGCTCGGCCAGTTGGGCTGCATCAGGTGCCACTGCTCGGGCGCAGCCCGGATGAGGATCTCGAGCTCGTGGGCCAGCGCCTGGGTCACCGATGCGACGTCCTCCCGCAGCCGTCGGTCGGAGCGCTCGGCCGGCACCGGAGGTCGGATCACCGCGTGGTTGCGACCCTGGGCCTCGTGGTACACCGCCGTCGGGAGCAGGGCGGCGCCGGTCCGCAGCGCCAGGGTGGCCGGTCCGGCCGGGAGGGTGGTCCGCTCGCCGAAGAACTCCACCTCCACCCCGTTGCCGGCGACGTCGCGGTCGCTGAGCAGGCAGATCACGTTTCCGGCGCGGATCGCCCGCATCAGCTCGCCGGCCGCCCCCTCGCCGAGGGTGACGATCTCCATGCCGAGCCGCTCACGGTACGCCACGAACCACTCGTGCAGCTCGGGCGGCTCGAGCGGCTCCATGACCGCGGTCACCCGGTACCCGGGTACCTCGGTCAGCCAGAACCCGGCCCACTCCCATCCGCCCAGGTGCGGCAGGACGAGGATCGGGCCGACGCCCGACGCCACGCCGTCCTCGATGTGACCGAAGCCTTCGGCGGTGAACTGGTCGGCGACCCGGCGGCGGTCGAGCTCGGGCAGCCGGGCGGACTCGACGTAGTAGCGGGCATAGGCCATGAAGGTGCGGCGCACCTGCCGCCGGAGCTCGGAGCGGGGCAGGTCCGGGCCCGCCACCCTCCGGAGGTTGCGCTCGACGAGGAAGCGCCGCTCGCTGCGCAACGAGGCCGCAGCCGAGGCGACCGCCGCCGCGCCGGCGTCGACCAGGGGCTCGGGGAGCCGGCGAGCCAGTGCCGCCCCGGCCCGATAGACGTCGTAGACCCCCAGCACGACGTCGGGCCGGCCCGGAGTGGTCAGCGACGACGCAGTCGCGACCGGGATCGGCGCTCGACCCGCTCCCGCGCCCGCCGCCGCGGCTGGCGCGAGCGGGGCAGCCCGACCGGGGGCACGCTCGCCTGGCGCCACACCTTGACGAAGCGCTGGACGGCGGTGAACAGGGTCAGCACCAGCATGACCCACAGGACGGGGATGAGGATCTCGGGGAACAGCAGGCCCAGGCTCAAGACGATGAACCGCTCGGCCCGCTCCATGATCCCGCCCTTGGCGTCGAAGCCGAGCGACTCGGCCTTGGCCCGCTCGTAGGAGATCAACATGGCGGCGCCCATCACGGCTACGGGGAGCACCGAGATGCGGCCCGACTCGTTGGAGGCCAGGTACCAGGTCAACCCGCCGAAGAGCAGCCCGTCGGTGACACGGTCGGACACGGAGTCGAAGAACGCACCGCGGACCGACGCGGTGCCCGACGCCTTGGCGACCGCACCGTCGAGCAGATCGGGGATGCCGGCCGCCACCATCAGCACGAACCCCAGACGGAGGTACCCGTTGCCGATGACGACCGCGGCCGATGCGGCGACGAGCATGCCGAGCACGGTGAGGTGGTCGGGCCGGATCCCGGTTCGGCGCAGGCTCACCCCGATGGGGTCGACCGCCCGGTTCACGGTCTCGCGCCAGCTTCCGTCGAACATGGCTCCCTCGTCGCAGTCGGCTCGTGGCCCGTCGTCGCTCGGTGGGCCGGTTCCGGCCCTCTCGCGGCAGGCTACCAGCGGGGCTCCGCGGCGCCGGTCACCGGTACTCGCTCCAGTCCTCGGGGTTGTCCTCGACGAAGTGCTCGAGCACCTCGCCGTCCACGCCGTCGACCAGCACCAGGCCACGCTTGGCGGGCTGGGGTTCGTTCGAGTAGAGGAGGATGCGCCATGTGGGGCGGCTGAGCAGCCCCCGCCAGCCCATCTGGGCCGAGGCATGCCCGACGGGGAACCCGACCTGGCGGGTGGCGGCCACGAGCGCGTCGGCCTCGTCGACGTCGAGGTTCCAGCCGGCCACGAGGCTGTAGGTGCCGACCGCGGCCAGCGCGACGCCGGCGGCGAGGAAGCCGCCGTTGACCAGCGGCTGGTCGTCGCCGGCGAACACCCAGAGCCCGACGCACAGGACAGCGAGGCCGAGGTAGATGAGGCCGGGTATGCGGCGCCGGCTGTTGTTCGGGAACAGGTACGGCCCCACCAGAGCGCTGGTGTCGAGGTCGGTCGGCAGGGCGTCCCGGATCTCCTCGTCGGTCAGCCCCGACTCCCCGCCGGCCGGCGTCGGCTCCTCGGCAGATCCTGAGGCGGCGTCGGTCATCGTGTCCGAGGCTACCGGCGGCCCGTGTCGGGCCAGGACTCGCGTAGCCGCTGCCACGACTCGTCGAGCGGCTCGGGCATCACGCGCGTGGCCGCGACGGTGGTGGTGAAGTTGGTGTCGCCGGCCCACCTGGGCAGGCAGTGCACGTGGAGGTGTCCGGGTATGCCGGCTCCGGCGGCCCGACCGAGGTTGAGACCGACGTTCACCCCGTCGGGGTCGTAGGCGCGGCGGATGGCGGTCACGCCGAGCTCGACCGCCTGCCACAGCTCGGCCGACTCGTCGTCGGCCAGATCGGCCAGGTCCTCGACCGGGCGCATCGGGACGACGAGCAGGTGGCCCGAGGTGTAGGGGTAGAGGTTGAGCACCGCGAAGCAGGTCTCGCCGCGCCAGATGATGTAGGTCTCGTCGTCGGGCAGCCCGCTGGTCAGGAGCCGCTCGAACAAGGTGCCGTCGCCGGGTGGCAGCTCGCTGGCCCCGGTCACGTAGGCCTGGCGCCAACCGGCCCAGATCCGGTCGAGCCAACCTGGTTCGGATCGGCCCATCGCGATCAGCCGTGGGCCGCGACGTCGGCCGCGAGACGGGCCGCGAAGTCTCCGATCGCGACGTCGCGCTCGACCTCACCGCCCCGAGGGTTGACGCCCACGGTCCCGGCCGCGACGTCGTCGTCGCCGACGACGAGCACGTAGGGCAGCTTGTGCACCTTGGCGTTGCGGATCCGCTTGCCGAGCGGCTCGTCGGCCTCGACGGTCTCGACCCGGAAGCCCTGCTCGCGGAGCTGCTCGGCGACCGACCCGGCGTAGGGGTCGTGCTCGGCGGCGACCGGCAGCACCTGGACCTGCACCGGGGCGAGCCAGGCCGGGAAGGCGCCGGCGAAGTGCTCGACCAGCACGCCGAAGAACCGCTCGACCGCGCCGAACAGCGCCCGGTGGATCATGGCCGGCCGGTGCCGCTGCCCATCGGGCCCGACGTAGGTCACGTCGAAGCGCTCGGGCAGGTTGAAGTCGACCTGGATCGTCGACAGCTGCCACGGCCGCCCGATGGCGTCGCGGACGTCGATGTCGATCTTCGGCCCGTA